>NZ_CP152407.1:4642500-4752276 GCF_038958875.1 Acidovorax sp. FHTAMBA | reverse complement strand
ATGGAAAAGACCTGACCTAATCACCCTGGCGGAGACGGGTGCTCAGGTGGTCAAACGCCGGCCGTCTGCGAACACCACAAGTTCACCGTGGGCGAAGGCTGTCCACACCTCATTCGTTGTGAGTGGGCTTGTAGCGATGACTACGACTTCATCCGTCTCTTGGGTCTCCTGGGAAAAATCCAGTGAAAGATCCTCATCGCTCAAATGCACATGTCCAAACGGGTGGCGGCGTTCGACGTAATACAGGTGGGTGGAGGCATGGGCCCACAGCGCCTGGCCGTTGGATAGCAAAAAGTTGAAGGTGCCGTACGGCGCAATGCGCGCGGCCAGGTCGCGCAGCGTGATCGTCAGCTCGGCAATGCTGGGCACACCGGCGTGGGACTTGGCCAGCTCTTGCATGATCCAGCAGAAGGCGTGCTCGCTGTCGGTGGTGCCCACGGGCCTGAAGTGGCTGTGCAGCCGGGGGCGAAAGTCTTTCAGGTCGCCGTTGTGCGCAAACACCCAGTAGCGGCCCCACAGCTCGCGCACAAACGGGTGGCAGTTCTGCAGCCCGACCACGCCTTGCGTGGCCTTGCGGATGTGCGATATGACATTGCAGCTTTTGATGGGGTAGCGGCGGATGAGCTCGGCAATGGGCGAGTCCACGGCGCGCTCGTGGTCCACAAAGTGGCGCACGCCCTTGTCTTCAAAGAAGGCAATGCCCCAGCCGTCGCAATGGTCGCCCGTGTGGCCCGCGCGCTGGGCAAAGCCCGTGAAGCTGAAGGTCACGTCGGTGGGGGTGTTGCAATTCATTCCGAGCAGTTGGCACATGGTTGCACTCTCGTATCCAGTTCAGGCCGCAGGGGCGGAAGGGGCGCGCGGCGCGTCGCGCAACTGCCAGGCGGCGACCAGCGCCAGCACACACAGCGCCGCCAGCATGAGGAACGACTCGCTGAACGCCGCGATGCGCGCCGGGCTGCTGCCACTGCTGGCCAGCGACACGCCGTGCGCCGCCAGGCGCCATTCGAGCACGATGCCGCACAGGCTGACACCGGCCGCGCCCCCCAGCATGCGCAGGAAGCCGATGGTGCTGGAGCCCTGGGAGATGAGCGATTTGTCCAGCGGCCGCATGGCGCCCAGGTTGAGCGAAGGCAGGATGAAACCCAGCCCGATGCGGCCCAGGATGGCAAAGACCACCAGCCACCACAGGGGCGACTCCAGCCCGATCAGCACCATGAGCGCAAACGACAGCGCCAGCAGAAACAGCCCGATGCTCACCAGCAGGTGGGTGGGCTGGCGGTCGGCAAGGCGGCCCACCAGGGGGATGGTGAGCGCCAGCACCGCGCCCGCAGGCAGCAAAATGGTGCCCACATGCGAGGCCGACAGTTGCAGCCCCATCTGCATGAACACCGGCAGCAGGTAGGTGGAGCCAAACAGCGCCGTGCCATAGATAAACGCCACGATGCTGCCCATGGCAAACGTACGGTAGCGAAACAGGCCCAGCTCCATCAGCGGCGAACGCCCCTGGCGCGACAGGCAGCGCTGCCAGCCGACAAACAGCAGCGCACACAGGGCCGCCAGCACCAGAAGCACAAGGGCCTGCAGCAGCGGGCCGCTGCGCAATTCGACCAGGCCGTTGAGCAGGCACAGCGTGCCGGCGCCGCCCAGCAGCAGCCCACGCCAGTCCAGCGACTGGCTCTGCCGGTTGGCCGCCAGGCCGCCCGGCGCGGTGTTGGGCACGAGCTTGTAGGCCAGCCACAGCGAGACGACGCACAGCGGCACCACCATGAAGAAGATGGAGCGCCAGCCAAACCAGTCCACCAGCAGGCCGCCAATGCTGGGGCCCAGCGCGGGAGCCAGCACCACACCCATGCCAAAAATGCCGCTGGCACGCCCCTGCTCGTGCGGTTGGAAGGCATACAGGATGATGATGGCCGGAATGGGCTGCACGATGCCTGCGGCCAGCCCCTCGGCCACGCGCGCGGCCAGCACCAGGCCGTAGTGGTTGGACAGCCCGCCCACCATGCCACCCACAAGCAGCAGCAGCATCGAGCCCGCATAAGTGGCGCGGTAGCCGTAGCGCGACAGCAGCCAGGGCGTGGTGAGCATGGACACCGTCATGGCCACCATGAAGCCCGAGGCCACCCACTGCGCGCGCTCCTGGCCCAGCGCAAAGTGCTGGCTCATGTCGGGAATGGCGACGTTGACCACGGTCGATGACATGACCGACGCCATGGTGCCCACCATCACGGCCAGCAGCACCAGCCAGCGGTAGCGTTCGCCATACCGGGCGCGCAGCGCCTGCAGGGATCCGGAACCGCTCATGCAGCGGCGGGGTTCAGGAACGCTCGGACCACAGGCGCCCGCCGGTGGCCCAGTTCTCGCGTTTCACGTCGGTGATCAGGATGTCCACCATCTCGGGCGTTCCGCCCAGCACCTCGACCGAGACGCGGGTGATTTCCTCGACAAGTTTCTTCTTCTGTTCGACCGTGCGGCCTTCGATCATTTCAATGTGGTAAGTCGGCATGGGGGTGCTCCGGGGGCAAAAAATCGATCATAAAGGCGCGGGGTGTTGCGCTGGCGCCGCCACCGGCACCGGATCGGACTCGCGGGCACAGACGGGGCAGATGCAGCGCTGGCCGCGCTCCTGCGCGGGCAGACGGGCCAGCGCCGCCCGGGACACCGGGACCTGCATGCACCAGCAGCCCTGCGGGTCGGCGCCCGAGGCCATGGCGCACTGGTTGGACTGGCCGCAGGCGGGGCAGGCGCCGGGGGGAGAAGAAGGCGAGGCGTTCATGACAAAGAGGGGCTGCGCGGGCCTGGAGTGTAGGCCAAGGCCCGGCGCAACGGCGCCCGAAGGCGCTGTTGATTTTTAGATGGAAACAGGCTCCAAGGCTTACCCATAAAGCGCAAACAGCTATTTAATCAATAGCGAATGATGAAGCCCCTCTCATCACCCCGGCGGCGGCAGTGCGCAGACCGCGCGGGCCGGTGCCAATGGATGGAGGCACTCCCTGCAGGGGGATGGAATACCGCAGCAAACGCCTGACTGCAGCCTGTCGTGCAGGGAATTCCCCAGCGGTTGGACTGTTTTTTGTGCCCGATCAGCGGCGCGGCGGCGGTACAGTCACCGGTCACGTCGTTGAAGTGCGTCCTGTCCGTCCTCCCGCGTCCAGCCGCGGCACGATCGGCACCGGCGCAATCGCCCGGCAACGCCCAGGCGCAACGATCACCGGACAGTCAACCCGCCAGCGCACGCAGGTGAGCACCGCCTGCGGCGGCGAAGGGGGCGTGCGCACCAACACACCCGGCATGCAAAGCCATGGGCAAAGATAGTCAAAGGGAGAGCCGTGCTGTTACTCATCGTTTTACTTCCGCTTTTCCTGGGCACGGCCGCCACGTTCTGGCTGGGTCCGCGATCGCGCGGGCTGACCGCACTGGCAGCGGGGGCCGTGACGGCGGCCAGCCTGGGCCTGCTGCTGGGCCACGCGCCTGCGGTGATGGCGGGCGAGGTCATCCTGAACGCCTGGGACTGGGTGCCCGAGATCGGCCTGAACCTCACCTTCCGGCTCGACGGCCTGTCGATGATGTTCGCCGGGCTGATCCTGTTCATCGGTCTGATGATCGTCATCTACGCGCACTACTACCTGAGCGCCAAGGACTCGGCGGGCAAGTTCTACAGCGAGATGATGCTGTTCATGGCCGCCATGCTGGGCGTGGTGCTGTCAGACAACCTGTTGCTGCTGGTGGTGTTCTGGGAGTTGACCAGCCTGTCGTCCTTCCTGCTGGTGGGTTACTGGAGCCACCGGCAGGATGCCCGCGCCGGTGCCCGCCAGGCACTGGCCGTGACCGGCGGCGGCGGCCTGGCCATGCTGGGCGGCTTTGTGCTGCTGGGCCAGATCGCAGGCACCTACGAACTCAGCGCCATGCTGGGCAAGGTGGCCGCCATCCAGGCCGACCCGCTGTTTCTACCCGCGTTGTTGCTGATCCTGATCGGCGCCTTCACCAAGAGCGCGCAGTTTCCGTTCCATTTCTGGCTGCCCGACGCCATGGCCGCCCCCACGCCAGTGTCGGCCTATCTGCACTCGGCCACGATGGTGAAGGCCGGCGTTTTCCTGCTCATGCGCATGTACCCGGTGCTGGCGGGCTCGGGCTGGTTCGAGGCGATCGTGACCACCGTGGGCCTGATCACGGTGCTGTTTGCGGCCTTCATTGCCATCTTCAAGCACGACCTCAAGGGGCTGCTGGCGTACTCCACCGTGAGCCACCTGGGCCTCATCACCTTTCTGGTGGGGCTGGGCTCGCCGCTGGCGGCCGTGGCGGCGGTGTTCCACGTGCTGAACCACGCCACGTTCAAGGCCTCGCTGTTCATGATCGCCGGGATCGTGGACCACGAAACCCACAGCCGCGACATGCGCAAGCTGGGCGGCCTGTGGGCGCTGATGCCCTGGACGGCCACCCTGTCCATGGTGGCGGCGGCGTCCATGGCCGGTGTGCCGCTGACCAACGGCTTTTTGTCCAAAGAGATGTTCTTCACCGAAGCGGTGGCGGGCACCACCGGTGTGTGGGCCTGGCTGGTGCCTGCGGCGGTGACGCTGGCCGGCATTTGCAGCGTGGCGTATTCGCTGCGCTTTGTGCACGACACGTATTTCAACGGGCCGCTGGGCGATGTGCCCAACACCCACCCGCACGAACCCCCGCTGGGCATGAAGCTGCCCGCCATGCTGCTGGTGGCGATGTGCATCGCGGTCGGCCTGTTGCCCGCCATTACCTTCGGCCCGCTGGTGGACGTGGCGGCCACGGCACTGGCCGGCAAGCCGCTACCCGGGTACCACCTGGCCATCTGGCACGGCTTCAACCTGCCGTTGCTCATGAGCGCCATCGCGCTGGTGGCGGGGGTGGGTCTGTACCTGCTGCTGGCGGCCCACAAGCGGCTGCACCGCATCGAGTCCGAAGCCTGGTTTGGCCGTGCCACCGGGCGCCAGATTTTCGACCGCCTGATCGACGGCCTGTTTGGCCTGGCGGGGCGCATCTCGGAGCGGCTGGAGAGCGGCTCGCTGCAGCATTACCTGGCCTGGACGCTGGGCGCCGCCATTGCCGTGGTGGCGGTGACCGTGCTGGGCAGCGGCAGCCCCATGGGTACCGGGCCGCGCGAGTTGCTGCCCGCGTCGCCGCTGGCCATTGCCATCTGGCTGCTGCTGGGGGCCACCACGGTGGCGCTGGCGGTGGCGCACCACCAGCGGTTCCAGTCGGTGGTGCTGGTGGGCGTGGTGGGGCTTGTCACGTCGCTGACCTTTGTCAGCCTGTCGGCACCCGACCTGGCGCTGACCCAGTTGTCGGTGGAGGTGGTGTCCACCGTGCTGCTGCTCATGGGCCTGGCCTTGCTGCCCCAGCACTCGCCGCGCGAGTCGGGCGGCCTGCGCCGCATGCGCGACGGCGCACTGGCGCTGGCCGGGGGTGCGGGCATGTCGTGGCTGGCCTGGGTGCTGCTCACCCGCGACCATGATTCCATCTCCTGGTACTTCCTGGACAAGTCCATGCCGGTGGGCGGCGGCACCAATGTGGTCAACGTGATCCTGGTGGACTTCCGCGGCTACGACACGTTTGGTGAAATCACCGTGCTGGGCATTGCCGCCATCGGCGTGCTGGCGCTCATGGAAGGCATGCGCACGCGCCGCTCCACGGCCGACACCGAGGGCCGACGCTGGACTTTTGCCGAGCAGCCCCTGTTGCTGCGCGTGGCAGCGGCGGTGGTGTTGCCGGTGGCGCTGGTGTTCACGCTCTACATCTTCATGCGCGGCCACAACCTGCCGGGCGGCGGCTTCATTGCCGGCCTGATCACGGCCGTGGCGCTGGTGCTGCAGTTCATGTCGATGGGACAGGTCAAGGCCGAATTGCTGCTGCGCGGCCAGGGCGGGCGCCGCTTCGTGAAATGGATTGGTGCCGGTCTGGGCATTGCCGGACTCACCGGCGTGGGCGCTTTCGTGTTCGGCCGCCCCTTCCTGACCAGCGCCCATGGCCACCCCCATGTGCCTGTGCTGGGCGAGCTGCCGCTGGCGTCTGCGGCGCTGTTTGACCTGGGCGTCTACCTTGTGGTGGTGGGCGCCACGCTGCTGACCATCTCGGTGCTGGGCACCGTGAGCCGCGAGAGCCCGCAACCCGCCGCCCCGCGGCCACCGGAGCCTGCCGCATGAACGCCGCAGGCCCCCGTCACCCCTCGCCCGCCGTGCGACACACCAAGGAACCCACATGAGCATGGAATTTTTGCTGGCCACCGGCATCGGCTTTGTCACCGCCTGCGCCATTTACCTGATGCTGCGCGGGCGCACCTTTCCCGTGGTGCTGGGCCTGTCGCTGCTGGGCTATGCGGTGAACGTTTTCATTTTTGCCATGGGCCGCCTGTGGTCCAACGCCCAGCCCATCCTGGTGGGTGATGGCCCCGTGGCCGACCCCTTGCCCCAGGCGCTGGTGCTGACCGCCATCGTGATCGGCTTTGCCACCACCGGCTTTGTGATCGAGCTGGCCCTGCGCAGCCGCCATGAGAGCGGCAGCGACCACGTGGACGGGCACGAGCCCGGCCACGCCCCGGGTTACCGCAGCGCCGCCACGGCGCCCGCGGGCAAGAGTGGAGGTCAGGCCTGATGTGGGATGTGATCTCAACTTTCTGGCTGCAGCACGCCCCGGTGCTGTCGGTGCTGTTGCCGGTGTTCACGGCCGTGGGCCTGTTGCTGATCGGTGATTCGGCCAGCTCCGGCGGCACCGGTGCGGACGGCCGCCAGCGCTGGGGCGCACGGCTGTCCATGGCGTCGGTGTTGCTGGGCCTGTTCATGGCCGTTCAGCTGGTGCACCACGCCAGCGGCGGCGATCTGCTGGTGTACCAGCTGGGTGAATGGCCCGCGCCGTTTGGCATCGTGCTGGTGCTCGACCGCCTGTCGGCCCTCATGGTGCTGCTGACCTACCTGGTGGCGGTGCCGGTGCTCTGGTATGCCACCGGCGGCTGGGACACCCGGGGCCGCCACTTTCATGCCCTGTTCCAGTTCCAGCTGATGGGCCTGTGCGGCGCCTTCCTCACCGGCGACCTGTTCAACCTGTTCGTGTTCTTCGAGGTGCTGCTGATCGCCTCTTACGTGCTGCTGGTGCACGGCCAGGGCCGCGAGCGGTTCCGCATGGGCGTGCACTATGTGGTGCTCAACCTCGCGGCCTCGGGGCTGTTCCTGATCGGGCTGGCGCTGGTGTACGCCGTCACCGGTACGCTCAACATGACCGACGTGGCCCTGCGCGTGGGCCAGCTCACGGGCGACAGCGCCGTGCTGGCGCGGGCAGCGGCGCTGGTGCTGCTGGTGGTGTTTGGCCTGAAGGCGGCGCTGGTGCCGCTGTACTTCTGGCTGCCGGGCACCTACGCGTCGGCCAGTGCACCGGTGGCCGCGCTGTTTGCCATCATGACCAAGGTGGGCGTGTACAGCATCATCCGCGTGCACTGGGGCATTTTTGGCGCCGAGGCCGGTGAGGCCGCCTTTGCGGCCCAGGCCTGGCTGCTGCCGCTGGCCCTGGCCACCAGCGTGCTCGGCGTGCTGGGTGCGCTGGCCGCGCACAGCATGGGCCGGCTAGTGGCCTACCTCACCGTCTCGTCGGTGGGCACCATTCTGGCGGGCGTGGGGCTGTACTCCCCGGCCACCCTGTCGGCTTCGCTGTATTACACCCTGCACAGCACGGTGGTGATTGCGGGCCTGTTCCTGCTGGTCGAGCTGATGGCCGCCCAGCGCGGTGATGCACTGGACAAGCTGCGGCCTGCTGCGGCGGTGCGCGAGCCGGTGCTGCTGGGCTTGATGATGATTTTTGGCGCGGCCTCGGCTGCGGGCCTGCCCCCCCTGCCGGGTTTTCTGGGCAAGCTGATGATTCTGGAGAGCTCGTCGGGCCTGCCCGCGCAGGTCTGGGTGTGGGCGGTGGTGCTTAGCGTGGGCTTCTTCACCATCGTGGGCCTGGCGCGCGCCGGGGTCATCGTGTTCTGGCATATCCAGCCCGACGAAGGGCAGGGCAACCCCGGCTCGGGCTCCAGCGTCAAGCTGTTGTCTGCTGTGTGGGCCTTCATGGCGCTCACGCTGGCCATGGCGGTGCTGGCGTCCCCAGTGAAGCGCTACACCGACGCCGCCACAGCGCAACTGGCCGACCAGGCCGCCTACGCCCGCGCCGTGCTGGGCATGACCGGCGCCCCCACCACCCGGCCCTACGACGGCCAACGCACACCGGCCGCGGCCCCCACCGAGGAGACCCGATGAACCCCAACACCTCGCCCCCCGCCAATCCGGCGCGCAAGCCGGGCTGGCTCAGCCATCCGCTGCTGTCCCTGCTGCTGGGAGCCAGCTGGCTCGCGCTGTCGCACAGCCTGGAGCCCGTGCACCTGCTGTCGGCGTTGCTGATTGCCCTGATCGTGCCGCGCCTGCTGCACCCGTTTCTGGGCGAACGCTCCAGCATCCACTGGGGGGCCGCCGTGCGGCTGACCTTGGTGGTGCTCAAGGACATCGTGGTGGCCAACATCACGGTGGCCCGGCTGGTGCTGGGCCCGCTGCCGCGCATGCAGCCCGCCTGGCTGCCCGTGCCGCTGGCCTGCGACCACCCGCGCGTGAATGCCTTGTTTGCCACCATCATCACCACCACGCCCGGCACGGTGTCGTGCGTGGTGGACGAGCAGCGCCATGAAATTCTGGTGCATGCCCTGACCTGCGACGACGCACAGGCCATGATCGACGACATGAAGACGCGCTACGAGGCGCCTTTGCTCCAGATTTTTCGCCAGCAGCCGCGCGCCGCAGCGCCCGGCGCTGGCGCCACCACCGGGAGGGCCGCATGAACGCACTCGACATCGCATTGAACATCGGCGTGGCCGCCGTGACGGTGGCCGTGGTGCTGTGTGCCTGGCGCCTGCTGCGCGGGCCCGAAATGACCGACCGCCTGCTGGCACTGGACACGCTCTACATGAATGCCGTGGCGCTGATCGTGCTGCTGGGCATCCGCTGGAACACCGCGCTGCTGTTCGAGGCCGCCCTGCTGGTGGCCATGCTGGGCTTTGCCTCCACCGTGGCGCTGGCACGCTACCTGAGCCGCGGCGACGTGGTGGAATAAAGGAGTACCCATGCACCCTCTGATCGAATGGACTGCCGCAGCGCTGATCGTGATCGCGGCCTTCTTCCTGCTGGTGGGCGCCATTGGCCTGGCCCGCCTGCCCGACTTTTTCATGCGCCTGCATGCACCCACCAAGGCATCCACGCTGGGTGTGGGCGGCGTGCTGCTGGCGTCCATGCTGGTGGCGTTCAGCCAGGGCCGCCCCGGCATTGCCGAGCTGCTGATCACGCTGTTTGTGTTCGTCACGGCGCCCGTGTCAGCCAACCTCATGGCCCAGGCGGCGCTGCACCTCCGGCTGGCTTCGCGCGCGCCCGTGCCCGACGACGCAGTGCCCGAGCGGCGCCAGGGCTGAGAGGCATGTCAAGAAAAACGGCACCCGAGGGTGCCGTTGGTTTTTTTATGAATGAAAACAGCCTCCAGGGCTTATCCATCAAGCGTCACAAGCTATTGGAATTAATAGCACGCAATCACGCTGCGGCCTTGAGCTTGAGGCGCCAGGCATGCAGCAGCGGCTCGGTATAGCCGCTCGGCTGCTGCAGGCCCTTGAAGACCAGGTCGCACGCGGCCTGGTAGGCCATGCTGGTGCCGAAATTTCCGGCCATGGGGCGGTACAGCGGGTCGCCGGCGTTCTGCTTGTCCACCTTGGCAGCCATGCGTTCGAAGGTTTCGCGCACTTGGGGCAAGGTCACCACGCCGTGGTGCAGCCAGTTGGCCATGTGCTGGCTGCTGATGCGCAGCGTGGCGCGGTCTTCCATCAGGCCGATGTCGTTGATGTCGGGCACCTTGGAGCAGCCCACGCCCTGGTCCACCCAGCGCACCACGTAGCCCAAAATGCCCTGGGCGTTGTTGTCCAGTTCCTGCTGCTTTTCGGCGTCGGTCCAGTTCGGGCTGGCGGCGACGGGGATGGTCAGCAGGCCGGTCAGCAGGTTGTCGCGTTCGGCGTTGGCGTCGATTTTTTCCAGTTCGATCTGGATGTCGCTCACCTTCACCTGGTGGTAGTGCAGCGCGTGCAGCGTGGCGCCGGTGGGGCTGGGCACCCAGGCGGTGTTGGCGCCGGCCTTGGGGTGGGCAATCTTCTGCTTGAGCATTTCGGCCATCAGGTCGGGCATGGCCCACATGCCCTTGCCGATCTGTGCCTTGCCGCGCAGGCCGCAGGACAGGCCCACGAGCACGTTGTTGCGCTCATAGGCCTGGATCCAGGCGCTGGTCTTCATGTCGCCCTTGCGGATCATGGGGCCGGCGTGCATGGCGGTGTGCATTTCATCGCCCGTGCGGTCCAGGAAGCCGGTGTTGATGAAGGCCACGCGGCTGCTGGCGGCGGCAATGCAGGCCTTGAGGTTGACGCTGGTGCGGCGTTCTTCGTCCATGATGCCGAGCTTGACGGTGCTGTCCGGCAAGCCCAGGAGCTTTTCGACGCGGCCGAACAGCTCGGCGGCAAAGGCCACTTCGGTCGGGCCGTGCATCTTGGGCTTGACGATGTAGACCGAGCCCTTGCGCGAGTTGCGCAGGCCGCCCGCGCCATGGCCTTGCAGGTCGTGCACGGCGATGGCGGTGGTGACCACGGCGTCCATGATGCCTTCGGGAATCTCGCGCTGCTGGCCCTGGGCATCCTTCCAGAGGATGGCCGGGTTGGTCATCAGGTGGCCCACGTTGCGCAGGAACATGAGCGAGCGGCCATGCAGGCGCACTTCGCCGCCGCTCGGTCCGACATAGACGCGGTCGGCGTTGAGGCCGCGCGTCATGGTCTTGCCGCCCTTGTCGAACGATTCGGTCAGCGTGCCCTTGATGATGCCCAGCCAGTTGCTGTAGCCCAGCAGCTTGTCTTCGGCATCCACGGCGGCCACGGAGTCTTCGAGGTCGAGGATGGTGGAGAGCGCGGCTTCGAGCACCACGTCGCTCACGCCGGCGGCGTCAGACTGGCCGATGGGCGTGGCGCGGTTGATCTGGATATCGAGGTGCAGACCGTTGTGCTGCAGCAGCACGGACGAGGGCGCGGCGGCATCACCCTGGTAGCCCTTGAACTGGCTGGCGTCCTTCAGGCCGGTGCTGCCACTGGCGAGCTGCACCACGAGTTGGCCGCCTTCGACGCGGTAGCCGGTGGCATCCTTGTGCGAGCCGCTGGCCAGGGGGGCGGACTGGTCGAGCACGTCGCGGGCGAAAGCGATCACCTTGGCACCGCGCGCCGGGTTGTAGCCCTTGCCCTTCTCGGCGCCATCGGTCTCGGGGATGGCGTCGGTGCCATACAGGGCGTCGTACAAAGAGCCCCAGCGGGCGTTGGCGGCATTCAGGGCGTAGCGGGCGTTGAGGATGGGCACCACGAGTTGCGGGCCGGCCTGCGTGGCCAGCTCGTCGTCCACGTTGGCCGTGGTGGTCTGCACGTTGGCGGGCTGGGGCACCAGGTAACCGATCTTTTCGAGGAAGCCGCGGTAGGCCACCATGTCTTTGATGGGGCCGGGGTTGGCCTTGTGCCAGGTGTCCAGCTCGGTCTGCAGGCGGTCGCGCTCGGCCAGCAGGGCGATGTTGCGCGGGGCCAGGTCGGACACGATGGCGTCGAAGCCTTTCCAGAACGTGGCGCCGTCGATGCCGGTGCCGGGCAGCACCTTGTCTTCGACAAAGCGGTACAGGGAGGTGGCCACTTGCAGGCCGTGGACTTGGGTGCGTTCGGTCATGGGGTGCCTTGAGAAAGTTATGGAAACGTAAAAACCGGGAACTGCGCTAGCAGGCCATGGGCACACTGTATTGCAAATGTTTGCCCACATAAATACGCTGAAAATCTCTAAACCAGTGACTTTTACGCAAAACTGAGGGCGGTCCGTAGTCACCCTGAATGGTGCTTTGGCCCGTAACCCACTACGCTGCGCGCACAACAAACCCACCGGGAGACAAACCCATGCAGGCACCCCTGGACGCCAGCGCGCTCAACGCGGCCCACAAGAACAAGATCGTGAGCGCCGCCGATGCGGTGCAGCTCATCCACGACGGCGACACCGTGGCCACGGGCGGCTTTGTGGGCATCGGCTTTGCCGAGAGCATTGCGGTGGCGCTGGCCCGGCGCTGGGAGTCCACGCAAACCCCGCGCGATCTCACACTGGTCTACGCCGCAGGGCAGGGCGATGGCAAGCAGCGCGGCCTCAACCACCTGGGCCATGCAGGCCTGCTCAAGCGCGTGATCGGCGGGCACTGGAGCCTGGTGCCCCGCATCCAGAAGCTCGCGGTGGACAACCAGATCGAGGCCTGGAACCTGCCGCAGGGCGTGATCACGCACCTGTTTCGCGACATCGCTGCCGGCAAGCCCGGAACGCTCACGCGTGTGGGCCTCGATACCTTCGTGGACCCGCGCCACGGCGGCGGCAAGCTCAACGCGCGCACCACCGAAGACCTGGTGCGCGTGCTGCCCATCGACGGGCAGGACTACCTGTTCTACAAGGCCTTCCCGATCCATGTGGGCATCATCCGCGCCACCACGGCCGACGCGGACGGCAACCTCACCATGGAGCGCGAGGCGCTCACGCTCGAAGCGCTGGCCATCGCCATGGCCGCGCGCAACTCGGGTGGCGTGGTCATTGCGCAGGTCGAGCGCATTGCCGAGCGCGGCACGCTCAACCCCCGGCAGGTGAAGGTGCCCGGCGTGCTGGTGGACGCCGTGGTGCTGGCCACCGAGCCCGCGCACCACCATCAGACCTTTGCCGAGCCCTACAGCGCTGCGTTTGCGGGCGAGCTGCGCGTGCCCGTGGACACCCTGGAGGTCATGCCGCTGACCGAGCGCAAGATCATCGCCCGCCGCGCAGCGCTGGAGCTGCGTCCGCACCAGGTGGTCAACCTCGGCATCGGCATGCCCGAGGGCGTGGCCAATGTGGCGGCCGAGGAGCGCATCATCGACCTCGTCACACTCACGGCCGAGCCCGGCGTGATCGGCGGTATTCCGGCGGGCGGCCTGAACTTCGGCGCGGCGGTGAACCCGCAGGCCATCATCGACCAGCCCAACCAGTTCGACTTCTACGACGGCGGTGGCCTGGACATCGCGATCCTGGGCCTGGCGCAGGCCGACCAGCATGGCAACCTCAACGTGAGCAAGTTCGGCCCGCGCCTGGCGGGTGCGGGCGGCTTCATCAACATCAGCCAGAACGCCAAGACCGTGGTGTTCGTCGGCACCTTCACGGCGGGCGCGCTGCAGGTCGAGGCGGTGGACGGCCACCTGCACATCCTGCACGAAGGCGGCGCGCGCAAGCTGGTGCGCGAGGTCGAGCACCGCACCTTCAGCGGCGCCGAGGCGCTCAAGCGCGGCCAGCGTGTGCTGTATGTGACGGAGCGCTGCGTGTTCCGCCTCGTGCCCTCGGGCGAGGCGGATGGCGGCGGTGCGCTGGAGCTGATCGAGCTGGCGCCCGGCATCGACCTGCAGCGCGACGTGCTGGCCCACATGTCGTTCACGCCGCGCATCAGCCCCGGCCTGCAGACCATGGACATGCGCTTGTTCGAGCCTGGCCCGCTGGGCCTGCGCGAGCAGCTGCTCAACCGCCCGCTGGTGCAGCGCTTCGAGCTCGATGCCGCACGCAAGCTGCTGCACATCGACTTCTCGGGCCTGCAGATCAATGCTGGCGCCACCATCGACGCCATTGAACACGAGGTGCGCCGCCTGCTCGCCCCGGTCGCCGCCCAAGGCGAGCGGGTGGGCGTGATCGTGAATTACGACCACTTCACCATCGCCCCCGACCTGGCCGACGCCTACACCGCCATGGTGCAGGGCCTCACGCACGACCTCTACACCGAGGTCAAGCGCTATGGCACCGTGGGGTTCCTCAAGTCGCGTCTGGCGTAAATGCTATGTAAATAATAGCTGTTTGCGCTTGTCCATCAAGCGCTGGAGCCTGTTTTTGCTTGTAAAACAGCACCACCGGTGCTTCCCGGTGGCGCGGTGGCCCGCCCGCGCGCCGATGTCTCCATAATCTCCGCCCATGGACAAACTCAAGGCCTTCGAATCCTTTGTGTCGGTGGCCACGCGCGGCAGCCTGACTGCCGCTGCCAAGGCCGAGGGCGTGGCGCCCGCCATCATGGGGCGGCGGCTCGATGCGCTCGAAGAGCACCTGGGCGTGAAGCTCTTGATGCGCACCACGCGCCGCATCAGCCTCACGCACGAGGGCAGCGCGTTTCTGGAAGACTGCCAGCGCCTGCTGTCCGACGTGGCCAATGCCGAGGCCAGCGTGTCCGAAGGCGGCGTCAAGGCCACCGGGCACCTGCGCATCACCGCGCCCGCGGGCTTTGGCCGGCGCCATGTGGCACCGCTGGTGCCCCGGTTCCGGGCCGAGCACCCGGACGTGACCATCTCTCTCAACCTCAGCGACCGCGTGGTGGACCTGGCGGGCGAAGGCTTTGACTGCGCCGTGCGCGTGGGCGATTTGCCCGATTCGTCGCTGGTGAGCGTGCGGATTGCCGACAACCGCCGTCTGTGCGTGGCCACGCCCGAATACCTGGCCCGCCGTGGCACCCCGCGCGCGCCGGCCGAGCTGGTGCAGCACGACTGCCTCACGCTGTCGAGCGACGCATCGCAAACGCGCGGGTGGGCGTTCCGCGTGCCGCAGCCCGGTGGCTCCACCGAGGTCGTGCACCTCAAGCCCGGCGGCCCGCTCGACTGCTCTGACGGCCAGGTGCTGCACGACTGGTGCCTGGGTGGCTGGGGCATCGCCTGGCGCAGCACCTGGGAGGTCGAGGCCGAAATCGCCGCCGGCCGTCTGGTGGCGGTGCTGGAAGACTTCGCCGCCCCGCCCAACGGCATCTATGTGGTGTTTCCCCAGCGCAAGCACCTGCCGCTGCGCGTGCGGCTGTGGATCGATTACCTCAAGCACCAGTACGCCCAGCCTGCCTTCTGGAGGGGCGCTTGACCTCGATCAGCGCGCACCCGTCCTCCCGCCCGCCCCCGCTGCGTCTGGGGGTGGTGGAAGACGACGCCGCCAGCCGCGACACCCTGGTGACCATGATCGGCCAGCAGCCCGACCTGGCGCTGGCACTGCTGGCCACCAGCCGCGCCGAGGCGCTGGAGCTGCTGCCCACGACGCCCCTGGACGTGCTGCTGGTGGACCTGGGCTTGCCCGACGGTTCGGGCCTGGACGTGATCCGCGCCGCGCGCGTGCAGTGGCCCGACTGCAGCATTCTGGTCAGCACCATCTTTGGCGACGAGGACCACGTGCTGCGCTCCATCGAAGCCGGGGCCATGGGCTACCTGCTCAAGGACGTGAGCGCTGCCGAGCTGGCCGAGGAGATCCGCAACCTTCACGCGGGCGGCAGCCCCATCAGCCCCATGGTGGCGCGCAAGATTCTGGCGCGCGCCGCCGCCAGCCTGGCACCAGCCGGCAGCCCGCCCGCCACCCTGTCTGCGCGCGAACAGGAGGTGCTGCGCTACGTGAGCAAGGGCTTCACCACCGAAGAAACCGCCCGCTCCATGGGCATCTCCAGAACCACCGTGCTCACCTTCGTGCGGCGCATCTACGCCAAGCTCCAGGTCAACACCCGCGCCGAAGCCATCCATGCCGCCTACAAGCAGGGCCTGCTGGCTGATTAGCAAATGCGCGGCCTGCTTGCTGCTGGCCATGGGGCTGGTGGCCTGCAGCGACCGGGGGCAGGGCGACGGCGCCGCGCACATCGGGCAGGCCGCCTTTCGCATGGAGACAGGCGCTGGGTGGGAGCCGCCCCCCGAGCCTCCGAAGGCCTTGCAAGACGCGGGCGACTGGTCCCCCGTGCCCTTGCCCCATGCCCGCACCCGCAGCCTGGCAGAGGGCACTGCCTCGTTGCGGGCCCCCCCAGAGGTGGCCTGGTACCGGCTCACCGTGCCGCCCGGGTTGCCGGAGCAGGAGCTTTTTCTGTACCTGCCCCGCTGGCAGACCATTGGCATCGTTGCCGTGTACGTGGATGGCCACCTCGCCTACCGTACCCGGGGCAGCCGCGTGTGGAACAGCTTCAACCGGCCGTTGTGGGTGGCCCTGGGCGGCAGTGGCCGCTCTTCCAGCGGCAGCGCTGCAAAGGGCGGTGGTGGCACACATCCCCACACCGTCTGGTTGCGCATGGCCAGCCAGCAGGGTGTGGGCGGCGCCCTTTCCACCGCCTGGGTAGGCACCGAAGACGCACTGCTGTGGCGCTACAACCTGCGCCGGTTTGTGCAGAACGACCTCGTCAGCCATGCAGGAGCCGCCTTTCTGGTCATCGGCCTGTTTGCGCTGGCCGTGGGGCTGGTGCGCCGCCGCGAGCCCATCTACCTGCTGTTCTTCGCTGTCGCCGTCACCTGCGGGCTGCGCAACCTGCACTACGTGGTGGACGACCGACCCTTGCCCATGCCGGACGACTGGTTTGGCTGGCTCACCGTCAACGCGCTGGGCTGGGCCATGGTCGCCGCCTTTGCGTTTGCCCTGCGCGTACACCGCAAGCGCATGCCCCGGCTGGCGCGGGGCATCGTCACGCTGGTAGGGCTGTGCACCGTGCTCACCCTGCCCGTGCCGCACCTGCTGCCGCACCTGCCCGCCATCCTCCCGCTGGTGTACATCGCCATCGCGTTCCTCACGACGGTGGTCGCCATCTCGGGCCTGTGGGCCTCCTGGCAGGCGCGCTCGGGCGAAGGCATGGTGCTGTTTGCCTGGATCTCGCTGAACATCCCCGCAGGGGTGCACGACCTGCTGCTGCAGAACTACCGCATCGACATCGAGAGGGTGTACCTGGCGCCGTACCTGTCTATCGGCCTCTTCGCCATCTTCCTGGCCATCGTCTACCGCCGCTACGTGGGCGCCATCCATGCGGTGGAAGCGGTCAATGCCGGGCTGGAGAGCCAGCTCGCTGCGCGCGAGCGCGAACTGACCGGCAGCCACGAGCAACTGCGCGCGCTGGAGCGCCAGCAAACCCTGGCCACCGAGCGCCAGCGCCTGATGCAGGACATGCACGACGGCATCGGCTCATCGCTCATGAGCGCGCTGCGCATGGTCGAACGCGGCCAGGCCAGCACGGCCGACACCGCCCTTGTGCTCAAGGACTGCATCGACGACCTCAAGCTCGCTATCGACTCGCTGACACCTGCCGACGCCGACCTGCTGGCGCTGCTGGCCGCCCTGAGGTTTCGCTTGGCGCCCCGGCTCAAGGCGGCGGGCATCACCCTCACCTGGAGCGTGCGAGACCTTCCCCCGCTGCCCTGGCTGGACCCGCAGGCCGCCCTGCATGTGCTGCGCATCCTGCAAGAGGTGCTGACCAATATCCTCAAGCACAGCCAGGCAACTGTCATCGATTTGGCAACGCAGACGGACGAGGGCGGCGTGGTGGTGCGCATCCGCGACGATGGCTGCGGCTTTGTGCCACCACCCCACCCGGCGCCCGCCGCAACCACCGGCCTGGGTCTGGCCAATGTGCGCCACCGCGCACAGGCCCTGGGCGGGCACTGCCGCTGGGCCACATGGGGGGGCGGGGGGGGAGTTCTGTCTGTGGCTGCCGCAGGAGCGTGGGTGAATTGTTTTGCTACTGATTTGGTAGCTGTTGGCGCATTGTGATCAAGCGGTAGGTCCTGATCTGGCTTGGAATTTTTCTCCCCGCCACTGGGCAGAGGCCCCGCGCACGCCCGGCACCGCTGCACCGCCCGCGTCGGCTTGCTTCCCCGCCTGGCGGGTGTTCGGCACTTGTAGGTACTGCACCCACCCAAGCGAAACGGTGTCAGTACACATACACGGCGCCAGAAGCGCCGGCAGAGTTGTCCGCCGGGTTGCCATTGGTACCCGTGGCATTGCTGGCCTCCAAATTCGCCCCCACGGCCAGAATATTGCCGTCTCCCGACAGGGCCACGCTGGTGCCAAAGGAGTCATACGCCCCGGTATTGCCCGCCTTCACATAGGCCTGCTGGCTCCAGGCACTGCCGCTGCGGGTAAACACATAGACGGCGCCAGCAAGGGAGGCCGAGTTGTCCACCTGGTTGCCATTGATGCCCGTGGCATTGCCGCGCTCCCCGTACGCCCCCACGGCCAGGGTATTGCCGTCGCCCGACAGGGCCACGCTCCAGCCAAACTGGTCACCTTCCCCAGTATTGCTGGCCTTCACATAGGCCTGCTGGCTCCAGGTGCTGCCGCTGCGGGTGAACATATAGACGGCGCCCGCAGCGATTGTCGAGTTGTCTGCTTGGTTGCCATTGGTGCCGGTGGCATTGCTGGCCTCCGTATGTGCCCCTGCGGCCAGGGTATTGCCGTCGCCCGAAAGGGCCAGGCTGGCGCCAAAGTAGTCATTCGCCCAGGCATTGCTGGCCTTTACATAGGCCTGCTGGCTCCAGGTGCTGCCACTACGGGCGAACACATAGACGGCGCCTGCATTGAAAGCCGAGTTGTCTGCCTGGTTGCCGTCGATGCCAGTGGCGTTGCTGGCCTCCCTCATTGCCCCGACGGCCAGGGTATTGCCGTCGCCCGACAGGGCCACGCTGACGCCAAAAGCGTCAACTGCTCCTGTATTGCTGGCCTTTACGTAGGCCTGCTGGCTCCACGTGCTGCCACTACGGGCGAACACATAGACGGCGCCTGCTGAGCCGGCGGAGTTGTCCGCTTGGTCGCCATCGATGCCGGTGGCAATGCTGCCCTCCCCGACCGCCCCCACGGCCAGGGTATTGCCGTCGCCCGACAGGGCCACGCTGATGCCAAAGGCATCACCTGCCTCGGTATTGCTGGCCTTCACATAGGCCTGCTGGCTCCAGGTGCTGCCGCTGCGGGTGAACACATAGGCAGCGCCAGCTCCGGGAGCCGAGTTGTCCGCCTGGTTGCCATCAATGCCGGTGGCATTGCTGCGCTCCACGTACGCCCCCACCGCCAGAGTGTTGCCGTTGCTCGACAGGGCCACGCTGTAGCCAAAGTAGTCATTCACCCCGGTGTTGCTGGCCTTCACATAGGCCTGCTGGCTCCAGGTGCTGCCGCTGCGGGTGAACACATACACCGCGCCTGCACTTCCCACAGAGTTGTCCGCTTGGTTGCCATCGATGCCGGTGGCATTACTGTCCTCCTGGTACGCCCCCACGGCCAGGGTATTGCCGTCCCCCGACAGGGCCACGCGGTAGCCAAAGTAGTCGTTCGGCTCTGTATTGCTCGCCTTGAAGTACCCAATGGCTTGTGTCAAGTTCACCGTCTGCGCCGCCGACAACGCGCTGCACCCCGCACTGTTGCACGCCTGCACGCGGTAGGTGGCGTTCAGCCGCGTGTGCAGCAGGCCTGTCACCACCCGGTCGTAGCTGGTACCGGTGAGGCCCGTGGCAATCTGCGTGGCTGCGGCCGGGCCTGCACCGTCGGGGTCTTCCGTCACGCGGTAGGTGATGGCGCCGCCGCCAGCGGGGGGCGCAATGGCGCCCCAGCTGAGCTTGAAGGTCTTGACGTCATAGGCCAGCATCAGCGCAGGGATGCCCGGAACCACCACCACCGGTGGCGGTGGTGGCGGTGCATCCACCACGCAGACGACGGCCATCTGCGTGACGTCGGCCGTGGCGACCCCCGTGCCGCCGCTGACGCTGCAGCTTTGCCCCGCACTGCTGTCGAACACGCTGACGGCGTAGCCCATGCCCGCCAGCACAGGCTGGGCAAAGCGGAAGGCGCCGTTGTCCACCACGGTCACGGTGTCCCCGTTGGCGTTGTTGCGCAACGCTACCACGCCGATGTTGCCGCTGACGGTGCCCGAGAGCCGGTAGCCCGTGGTTGCACAGGCTACGGTGATGGGGGGCAGGGCGGCACTGGCATCGACGGTGCCTTGGCCCCCGGTGACGGTGCAGGTCTGATTCTGCGGCTGGGTCAGCACAGAGATGCTGTAGGGCCCTGTGACGGGCTGGGCGAACGTGAAGGGCCCGTCAGCGGTCACGCGGGCCTCTTGCGTGGCTCCCCCGGCCGCGAGTTGCAGCACCAGCGCCTTGCCTGTGGCGAGGCCCGCGACGCTGCCGCCCAGCGTGCGGGCGTTGGGGGGCACATCGTTGTCGCGGCACGCCACGCTCACGTTGTTCACATCGGCGCTCACGGTGCCGCTGCCATTGGCGATGGTGCAGGTCTGGCCCACCGGCTGGGCGGCAATGCGCCGGCTGTAGGCGGTGCCTGCGGGTAGCTGCAGGCTGTAGCTGCCGTTGGCTGACACGGCGGCGCTGGGCCCGCTGGCATCGGTAATGACCACGGTCTTGCCCGCGCCCAGACCGGCCAGCTGGCCACCCACGCGGAAACTGGGGGTGTTCACCGGTGGGTCATCGCCCCCACCGCCGCCGCAGGCCGCAAGCACGACAGCGAATCCCAGCAGCCAGGTGCGGGTCAGAGTTCTGATGTTTGGCGTGGGCGCCGCTGCTGCTGTTGTCTTGGCCATGATGCAGTTGCTTCTCCGGGGGGCACTTGTAGGGCAGGCGCGGCCGAAGCTACCGGATTCGTCGAGGCTTGTATGTCCTCAGAACTGAGGACAGGGAGTCCGCGGCTGAAGGGCAGGAACGTGTCTGTATCAGGGTCATTTTTAAGATAAAAGTGGCCTCCAGCGCTTGATGGTAAAGCGCTTATAGCTATCAATTTAGAAGTAGATGCGCAGGGCGGCGGCGTCTGGCGCAGCGCAGCAGCGGGCGTGCACGCAGGTGGCGCTGGGCGGTGCTGGCGAGCTTTTCCTCAAGCAAAATGGCAACCATCCCCGGGTGGAGTTGACGCATTTATCGAGCCGCCGGGTGTTGAAAAGGAACCCTCCATGACCCTCGAAGCCATTCTTGCCGCCCTGCACCTGGTGGCCATCCTGACCTTTGTGGTCTTTCTGTCGAGCCAGGCGGCGCTGTGCCGCACCGAATGGATGAATGCCGCCGTCGTCGAGCGCCTGGTGCGGCTGGATGTGATCTATGGCGCGGCCGCTCTGGTGATGATTGGCAGCGGCCTGGCACGGCTCTTTTGGGGCATCAAGGGGGTGTCGTGGTATGTCTCGCAGCCGCTGTTTCACATCAAGATCACCATCGTGGTGGTCATGGCCATCCTGTCGATCTGGCCTTCCATCATGTTCCGCCGCTGGCGGCGCAATCTGCAGGCCTCGGGCGCCCTGCCTGACGAACTGGAGGTGAAGAAGGTGCGCCGGCTGGTGATGATCCAGTCGCACGTGTTGCCGGTGGTGGCGGTGATTGCGGTGTTCTGGGCGCGGGGCTGGTAGGCCTTTCAGGCCCTGCGCCCGTAAAAAAAGCCGCTGGCCCCACGGGGCAGCGGCTTTTTGCCGTGTGTCGGTGCCGGTTACGTCACTTCTTGAGGCACTCGCTCATGAAGGCCTTGCGCTCGTCGCCCTTGAGCGTCTTGGCTTTTTCGTCGGCGTTGCAGGCCTTCATCCGGTCTTGCTGGGAGGCGGGCTTGTTGCTCAGGCAGGTTTTCATGAACGCCTTGCGCTCGTCACCCTTCATATCGCCCGCTTCCTTGTTGCAGGTCGCCATCTTGGATTGCTGCTTGGTCGGGGCCTTGTCTTCGGCTGCCTGGGCCGAAAGACCCAGCGACAGGGCCAGGCTCAGAGCGGTGAGGGAAAGAAGCTTTTGCATGGAATCTCCTGGAGTGATTGGGTTATAGGGGGCTCCCGGAGTCATTGCACCATAGAACCCTAGCGGCCACAACGCGGACGGCGCAAGAACGGGCGTCCGGCGCTGGCCCCGGATGCCCCCGTAAAATCCGCCGATGCTCACAGCCAAAAATGAATTGCTCGCCGCGCTTGCGGGCGAGCTCGAAACCCTGTCCCCCGGCGCCGGTGCCAAAGCGGCGTTTGAATCCCCCAAGGTGGCTGCGCACGGCGACTTTGCCTGCACCGCGGCCATGCAGCTGGCCAAGCCCCTTAAGCTCAACCCGCGCGCGCTGGGCGAGCAGCTCAAGACGGCGCTGGAAGCCACTCCCGCGTTCCAGCGCTGGGTATCGGCCATTGAAATCGCGGGCCCTGGGTTCCTGAACATCCGCCTGAAACCCGCTGCCAAGCAGCAAGTGGTGCGCGAGGTGCTGGCCGCGGGCGACCGCTTCGGCTACCAAAGCGCGCACGGCCAGCAGGTGCTGGTCGAGTTCGTGTCGGCCAACCCCACCGGCCCGCTGCATGTGGGCCACGGCCGCCAGGCGGCGCTGGGCGATGCGATCTGCAACCTGTTTGCCACCCAGGGCTGGAAGGTACACCGCGAGTTCTATTACAACGACGCGGGCGTACAGATCGACACGCTGACCAAGAGCACGCAGCTGCGCGCCAAGGGCTTCAAGCCCGGCGACGAGTGCTGGCCCACCGACAGCGATAACCCGCTGGCCAAGAACTTCTACAACGGCGACTACATCGCCGACATCGCCGAGGCTTTCAAGGCCAAAGCCACGGTGAAGGCCGACGACCGCGAGTTCACCGCCAACGGCGATGTGGAGGACTACGACAACATCCGCCAGTTTGCGGTGGCCTACCTGCGCAACGAGCAGGACAAGGACCTGCAGGCGTTCAACCTCCAGTTCGACGAGTACTACCTCGAATCGAGCCTGTACACCAGCGGCCGCGTCGAGGCCACGGTGAACAAGCTGGTGGCCAACGGCAAGACGTACGAGCAGGACGGCGCGCTGTGGCTCAAGAGCACCGACTACGGCGACGACAAGGACCGCGTCATGCGCAAGCAGGACGGCACGTACACCTACTTCGTGCCCGACGTGGCCTACCACATTGCCAAGTGGGAGCGCGGGTTCACCAAGGTCGTCAACATCCAGGGCACCGACCACCACGGCACTATCGCCCGCGTGCGCGCTGGCCTGCAGGCGGCCGATGTGGGCATTCCCCAAGGCTACCCCGACTACGTGCTGCACACGATGGTGCGCGTGGTCAAGGGTGGTGAAGAGGTCAAGATCAGCAAGCGCGCGGGCAGCTACGTCACGTTGCGCGACCTGATCGAGTGGACCAGCAAGGACGCCGTGCGCTTCTTCCTGCTCAGCCGCAAGCCCGACACCGAATACACCTTCGACGTGGACCTTGCCGTGGCGCAGAACAACGACAACCCGGTGTACTACGTGCAGTACGCGCATGCGCGCATCCAGTCGGTGTTGCGCGCTTGGGCAGAGGCGGGTGGCGGCGATGTCGCTTCGCTCAAGGAAGTGGATCTCTCGGCCCTGGAAGGCCCGCAGGCCCAGGCCCTGATGCTGCAGCTGGCCAAGTACCCCGAGATGCTCACGGCCGCCGCCGACGGCGAGGCCCCGCACGACGTGACCTTCTACCTGCGCGACCTGGCCGCCAGCTACCACAGCTACTACGATGCCGAGCGCATCCTGGTGGACGACGAGGCGGTGAAAAAGGCGCGCCTCGCGCTCGTCGCCGCCACCGCGCAGGTATTGCACAATGGCCTGGCTGTGCTGGGCGTGTCGGCTCCGGCCAGAATGTAAGCAGTTACAAACTATGAAGAAGCAACAGACGGGCGGGACCATCATCGGTTTCATCGTGGGCGTGATCGTGGGCTTGGGTGCCGCGCTGGCGGTGGCGGTCTATGTGACCAAGGTGCCGGTGCCCTTCCTCAACAAGGGTGGCGGCCGTGGTGCCGACATGGACGCCGCCGAATCGCAGAAGAACAAGAACTGGGACCCCAACTCTCCGCTGTATGGCAAGAACCCGGCGCGGCCCGCTGCGCCGCCTGCTCCGGTCGCTTCGGCGCCCGCCGCAGTGGCGCCGCCGGATGCGCGCGCTGCTGCGTCGGCTCCCAAGCCCGCAGCCAGCAAGCCCGAGGCCAAGGCCGAGAGCAAGCCCAGCGCCGACCCACTGGGCGATCTGGCGGCGGCCAAAGCGGCGGCCAAGAGCGAGGTGGACCCGTTTGACTACTTTGTACAGGCGGGTGCCTTCCGCACGCAGGCCGATGCCGACGCCCAGCGCGCCAAGCTGGCGATGCTGGGCTGGGAGGCGCGGGTGAGCGAGCGCGAACAGAACGGCCGCCCGGTGTTCCGGGTGCGCGTGGGGCCGTTTGCCAAGCGCGACGACGCCGAGCAGCTCAAGGAGAAGCTCGGCGGCGCTGGCGTCGAATCTGCGCTGGTGCGCGTGCAGCGCTGATGCCGATCTGAACTTTTTGCGGGGGCATGGCTCACATCCCCCAGACCTGTAACAGGAGAGTCTTTGACATGAAACGCCGTGATTTTTCTCTGTCTGCCGCTTCGGTGGTTGCCGCTTCCGCCCTGACGCTGCCCGTGGCCACCCCCGCGCTGGCCCAGGCCCGCCAGTTCAAGGAGGGCAAGGACTACAAGCGGCTGGACAAGCCCGTGGCGCCCGACGCTGCAGCCGGCAAGGTCGATGTGATCGAGTTCTTCTGGTACAGCTGCCCCCACTGCAACGTGTTTGAGCCCGCGTTCGACGCCTGGGCCAAGGCCGCGCCCAAGGATCTGAGTATTCGCCGCGTGCCGGTGGCCTTCAATGCGAGCTTCATCCCCCAGCAGAAGCTGTACTACACGCTGGAAGGCATGGGCAAGCTCGAAGCACTGCACGCCAAGGTATTCCGGGCCATCCATGTGGACAAGCTCAAGCTCGCCAAGGACGATGACATTTTTGCCTGGGTCGGGCAGCAGGGCGTGGATGCGGCCAAGTTCAAGGAGGTCTACAACTCCTTCACGGTGTCCAACCAGGTCCGCCGTGCTTCGCAGCTGCAGGATGCCTATGGCGTGGAGGGTGTGCCTTCCATGGGGGTCGCTGGCAAGTTCTATACCGACGGCACGATGGCCGGCAGCATGCAGAACGTGTTGCAGGTGGTCGATCACCTGACGGCTGTGGCCCGCAAAGGCTGACGGTTTACGGCCGTCTGTTTGGCGTATTGCCTTCGAAGCCCGCATGCGCGGGCTTTTTTCATGGAGGAGGGCGAACGGATGGATACAATGATTGCAAGATTCGTGCCCTATGAACCATCGCCTCCTTCCCATCCTCATGCTCACCGCCCTGGCCTGCACCCTGGGTGTGGCCCATGCCGAGAGGGCAGACCGTAGCAAGCCCATGAACATCGAGGCCGACGCCCTGCGGCACGATGAACTCAAGCAGACCAGCGTGTTCTCCGGCCGTGTGGTGATGACCAAGGGCTCCATCGTGCTGCGCGGAGCGCGGCTGGATGTGCGCCAGGATGCCGATGGCTACCAGTACGGTGTCGTCACCGCCGAGCCCGGCAAGCGCGCATTCTTTCGGCAAAAGCGCGACACCCTGCCGGGTGCGCCCGATGAGTTCATCGAGGGTGAAAGCGAAGTAATCGAGTACGACGGCAAGGCCGACAACGTGCGCTTTATCACCCGCGCCGAACTGCGCCGTTATCGGGGATCGGTGCTCAGTGACGAGATCACCGGCGCCGTGATCGTCTACAACAACCTGACCGATGTCTTCAGCGTGGACGGCAAGCGGCCAGCCACCAATGCCGCTGGGGACGCCCCCGCGCCAGGCGGCCGCGTGCGCGCCGTGCTGTCCCCCAAAGATCCGTCGCCCCCTGTGGCGGCACCTGAACCATCCACTCCGGCTCCGGCGCTGCGCCCCAGCAACAGCCTGGGCGGCGGCGCCAAGTGAGCGGCAATACCGTGAGTACCGCGCCTGACGCCCAGGCGGGCAGCCGCCTGGGGCCTGATTCGCAGACGGGCAGCCGCCTGGAGGTGCAGCACCTGGCCAAGTCCTACGGCACCCGCAAGGTCGTCAAGGATGTGTCGCTGGTGGTGCAAAAAGGCGAGGTCGTGGGGCTGCTGGGCCCCAACGGCGCGGGCAAGACCACCTCGTTCTACATGATCGTGGGGCTGGTGCGCAGCGATGCGGGCGACATTCGCATTGACGGCCATTCGGTGGCCCACATGCCCATCCACCGCCGTTCGCGCCTGGGGCTGTCGTATCTGCCGCAGGAAGCCTCGATCTTCCGCAAGCTCACGGTCGAAGAAAACGTGCGCGCCGTGCTGGAGCTGCAGCGCGGTGACGACGGCCAGCGCCTGAGCCGAACCGCCATCGAAGAGCGCCTTACCGCCCTGCTGCAGGAGCTGCGCGTGGACCACCTGCGCGAGTCCCCGGCCATGGCCTTGTCGGGCGGGGAACGCCGCCGGGTCGAGATTGCCCGCGCCCTGGCCACCCAGCCGCGTTTCATCCTGCTGGACGAGCCCTTCGCCGGTATCGACCCCATTGCCGTGATCGAGATCCAGCGCATCATCGGCTTCTTGAAGGCGCGCGGCATCGGCGTGCTCATCACCGACCACAACGTGCGCGAAACACTGGGCATCTGCGACCACGCTTTCATCATCAGCGATGGCCGCGTGCTGGCGCAGGGCACGCCGTCCGAGATCGTGGACAACGCCGAAGTACGCCGCGTGTACCTCGGCGAACACTTCAGGATGTAGACATGGCCCCCACGCTTGTCACTTCGTGTAATGCGCTGCCCCCCGAGGGGGCCTTCGCGCCTTGGGGCGGCCCGGCGGCGCTCAATCAATGAAGCCTGGACTGTCGCTGCGCGTCTCGCAGCACCTTGCATTGACTCCCCAGCTCCAGCAGTCCATCCGGCTGCTGCAGTTGTCCACGCTCGAACTCTCGCAGGAAGTCGAGCAGATGCTCGACGAAAACCCGTTCCTTGAGCGCAATGCCGACGAAGCACCGCGCGAGGAGTTTGGCCTGGAAGCCGCCGACACGCCCGCACAGGCCGACGACTACAGCGTCGACGATGCTATGTTTTCAGGAGCTGTCAGTGCAAGCGGTACTAGCGCTGAGAGCCAAAACGAGGCTGAAATCCCCAGTGCAGGTGCCGACGAGCCCGACTGGAGCGGCGACGGCACGGTAGAGATGGCGCCCAACGACGCCGAGTGGGGTGGCGACGCCCCGGCGCGCACCCGCAACGATGCGGAAGGGGACGAGGCCGACGCCACCGAGCTGGCCCGAACGCACGAGTCGCTCACCGCCTTTTTGCACCGCCAGGCGCTGTCGCTGCGGCTGTCCGAAGTGGACACGGCCGCGCTGCGTTTTCTCATCGAATCGCTGAACGACGATGGCTACCTTGAAGAGTCGCTCGAAGAGCTGGCCATCAGCCTGGCAGGGCCCGAAGACCTGGAGCAGATCGAGGAACTGGTGCACCGCTTCACGGTGGCCCAGCGCCTGCTGCAAAGCCTGGAACCCGTGGGCGTGGGTGCGCGCAACCTGGCCGAGTGCCTCACCCTGCAGCTCACCGCCCTGGCGGCCGACGAAGACAGCGACGCCGACCCCGACACCGTGCAGACCGCGCTGCGCATCTGCCAGCAGCCGCTGGAGATGCTGGCCCGCCGCGACATCCGCCGCCTGACGCAGCTGTGTGGCGATGGCGAAGAGCGCACCCGCGCCGCCATGGCCCTCATCGCCCGCCTGGAGCCCCGCCCCGGGCGCCGCTTTGCGGATGTGGAGCGCAACATCATCATTCCCGATGTGATCGTGCGCAAAGCCGGGCGCGAAGGCTCGCAGCGGGGCCGCGATGGCCAGCACAACTTCATCGTCAGCCTCAACCCCGACGTGATGCCCCGCCTGCGCGTGCACGACATCTATGCCGGTGCGTTGCGCGGCCACAAGGGCGGCGAGGGCCACCAGGGCATGCAGCAGCGCCTGCAAGAGGCGCGCTGGTTCATCAAGAACATCCAGCAGCGTTTTGACACCATATTGCGCGTCTCGCGCGCCATCGTGGAGCGGCAAAAAAACTTCTTCACCCATGGCGAGCTGGCCATGCGCCCGCTGGTGCTGCGCGACATCGCCGACGAACTGGGCCTGCACGAGTCCACCATCAGCCGCGTGACCACGGCCAAATACATGGCCACGCCGATCGGCACCTACGAGCTCAAGTACTTCTTTGGCTCGGGCCTGGGCACCGAAACCGGTGGCAATGCATCCAGCACGGCGGTGCGCGCCCTCATCAAGCAGTTTGTCGCCGCCGAGAACCCCGCCAAGCCGCTGTCCGACAGCCAGATCGCCGAGATGCTCAAGGAGCAGGGCATCGAGTGCGCACGCCGCACCGTGGCCAAGTACCGCGAGGCGCTCAAGATCGCGCCGGCCAATCTGCGCAAGGCGCTGTAGGGTCACCGCCAGGGTGCGCCTGGCTCGCCCTGTTTGATTTTTTGTTTATCTACCCGCTGCCCCACCATGGCCCGCATCGTCTTTGACCTCCCCCCGCACTTCGGCTTTGCCACCGAGCTGCAGATCTACATCAGCCACGTCAACCAGGGCGGGCACCTGGACAACGCGCAGCTGCTCACGCTGGTGTCCGAGGCGCGTGTGCGGTTCTTCCAGTCGCTGGGCTACCCCGAGGCCGATGTGGGCGGCCTGTCCATCGTGGTGGGTGACATCGTGGCGCAGTACAAGTCCGAAGGTTTCCATGGCGAGACCATGCGGGTGGAGATGGCGCCAGCCGATTTCAACCGCTACGGCTTTGACCTGGTGTTCTGCATGACCGAAAAAACCTCCGACCGCGAGGTGGCGCGCGGCAAGATCGGCATCGTTTTCATCGGCAAGGCCGACCGCAAGGTGGCGCCGATCCCGGAGTCCATCCGCCAGTTGCTCCTGCGCAAGGCTTGAGCGCGTATCCTTTCGGCCAGTCCTATGAACCAACTCCAACTTTTCCTCCCTTGCGCTGCGGGCGTGGAGGGCTTTCTGGCCGATGAAGTGCATGGCATCACCGGCCTCACGGGGCAAGACCTGCTGGTCGGCCGCGGCGGCGTGCTGCTGCGCGCCTCGTGGCGCCAGGCGCTGCTGCTCAACCTGCACAGCCGACTGGCCCAGCGCGTGCTGGTGCAGTTGGCGCACCGCCCTTACCGCTCTGAAAACGACCTCTATGCCATGGCCAGCGACGTGGCCTGGGAGATCTGGTTCACCACGCGCCAGACCTTCAAGGTGGAAGTGACCGCCCAGCACAGCCCGCTGCAGAGCCTCAACTTTGCGGGCCTCAAGGTCAAGGACGCCGTGGCCGACCGCTTTCGCGCCAAAAGCGGCGTGCGGCCTGACGTGAACACCCAGTGGCCCGATGTGCGCATCCACCTGCACCTGACCACCGACGAGGCCACGATTTACATCGACACCTCCGGCGAGCCGCTGTTCAAGCGCGGCTGGCGCGAAGACAAGGGCGATGCGCCACTAAAAGAAACCCTGGCCGCCGCCATGATTGCTGCCAGCGGCTGGGACCCCCACGGCGACAACCCCCAGCCGCTGTACGACCCCTGCTGCGGCAGCGGCACCATCGTGATCGAGGCCGCGCAGATCGCCTGCCGCATCCCGGCCGGCATGCTGCGGCGCTTTGCGTTCGAGAAGCTGCTGCCGTTCCAGGCGCACGTGTGGTCTGCTATCAAAAACGAAGCTGAAGGCGCAATACAGGCAAGCGCTGTACCCATTTTTGGCAGTGATGTGGCCTTCCGCATGGTCGACTTTGCCCAGCGCAATGCCGAGCGCGCCGGTGTGGCCGATGCCGTGCAACTGCGCGGCGGCGACGCCCTGCAGCGCATGCCACCGTGCGACCAGCCTGGCGTGATGCTGCTGAACCCGCCCTACGGCGAGCGCATTGCTGCCGCCGGGAGCGCGGGCCGCAACGCCAGCGAGCGCGCCGCCGACCGCGCCCAGGGCATGGCCGTGGGCCGCGAAGAGGCGCAGACCGAGGATGGCGGCGAGTTCTTCAGCCAGCTGGCCTCGCACTGGAAGAAGAACTACGCTGGTTGGCAGGCCTGGATGCTCACACCCGACCTCAAGCTGCCCGGCAAGATGCGCCTGAAAGAATCGCGCCGCGTGCCGATGTGGAACGGCCCCATCGAGTGCCGCATGTTCCGCTTCGACATGATCAAGGGCGCCGTGCGCGACCGCGCCCCGAAGGCTGCTCCAGACGCTAACGACCCACGCGATGCGGGTTGAATTGCGCCTGCCGGCTGAGGCCGTAGCGGGCGAGCCCGCACGCCCCGTGGTGGTGGACACCAATGTGGCGCTCGATCTGCTGATCTTCAGCGACCCGCGCACCGCCCCTCTGCGCGCACTGCTGGCCCAGGGGCGCCTGGCCTGGATAGCGACCCAGGTCATGCGCGACGAACTGGAGCGCGTGCTGGCCTATCCGCACATCGTTGGGCGCATGGACTACTACCGCGTGGATGCAGCGCGGGTACTCGCTGCATTTGATGCGCAGGCGCGGCTGGTGGAGATCGCGCCCAAGGTGGCCTATGTGTGCAAGGACGCGGACGACCAGAAGTTCATCGACCTGGCGGCGGCACACCGGGCGATTTTGCTGAGCAAGGACAAGGCGGTGATTTGCATGCGCAAGCGGTTGATGAATTTCGGGGCGGATGTGGCGACTGCGCTGGTGCTGGAGGCGGGGGTAGCAGCACTTGCGGTTTGATAGGCCTGCCAAGTCTTCGACAAGATCGTGGGGACTGTTACCCTCCGATGATCGTGTATCACCGCCCATGAGTTCAAGGCGGCACTTCCTCTGGCATACCGCTGGCGCTGTCTCATTTTTTGCGAGGCCGTCTTTGGCTCAAAGTCTTCCGTCGTCAATCCTTCGTGAGCTCCCCTGGTCTTTTTCTGAGCCGTCTTGCCAGGATGTGGAGACTTTGCTCTCAGCCTTGCGTGAGTGCAGCAGGAGCATTGGACACAGCCTGGATGAGCAGGAGCTCCAGAGGCAGTTTCCGGGCAGGACGTTGGACGTGACCTATGCGTACTGGGTTCTGGATAACGGTGGCGTTTGGACCGAATTGAGCGCTACGGTTCAGATTCGCAGGGACCACAACCCAACCTATGCAGAGGTGCTTTTCCTTTTGCACCAGGAGGCAGCGCACCTGCTGGCTGACCAGGATCGCCATTTTTTTGAGGGGCTGGTGCTGTCTGCAGATCCGTTGTCAGACACGCCAAGGTACGAAATGCTGCTGGGAAGTTGATCGTAAGTTTGGTGGGGTGGATGGGCGCAGTCGGACCTGCCACGTTGGCAATCCAAGCCCTGGAAATCAGGACATCAAAGCCTTCTTCAAATACACCAGCTGAAATCCCTGGATGTAGTTGTCGATGTGCCCAAACTCCTCATAGCCCTGTTTCAGGTAAAACCCCCGAGCCTGCCATTCGAAAGTGTTCAGCGTCACGCTGTGTGCGCCCAGGTCGCGGGCTTTCTGTTCCGCTGTTGCCAGCAGGTTGCGGCCCACTCCATGGTGCCGGGCGGCTTCGTCCACAAACAGCAGTTCCACGTTCAGCCATTCCAAAAACACGAATCCGCGCAGCCCGCCCACCAATTCGCCCTGGGCGTCACGCGCGCTCACCCACACCGGCTGGGACTGGCCGTACTCACCGACGAACCCGTAGTTGAACTGCCGCATCCGACGGCCTAAGACGCCGGAGTGAACTTCTTCTGCTGTGGGTGTGTAGATCTCAAAGTCGGTCATTGCGGAAGTCATGTAGGCCGGGTTGGCGAAGCGTAACCCGACCTGCTCTCATCGGGCGAACCTGCTCCGCCGTCGCTTGAGCCGCCGCGCTCAGTTATCAAACCTGAAGTCCACTGCCGCGTGCAGCTCCCAAGCCCCTTCGCCCTTGAACTCCAGCACGTGCGTGTGGTGTTTGAGCACGGCGGGGCGGTGGGCGATGCTGATGAGAGTGGTGCCGCTGGCGCGCAGGCGTTCGTAGAGGGCGGTTTCGTTGGCGCTGTCCAGCGCGCTGGTGGCTTCGTCCAGGATGACGATGCTGGGCTGGCGCGCCAGCACGCGGGCAAAGGCCAGGCGCTGTTGCTCGCCCACTGACAGCAGTTTCTCCCAGTCGTAGGACGCGTTGAGCCCCCCCACACGCTCGGACAGTGATTCGAGGCGCACCTCCTGCAGCAGCTCCTGCAGGCGTTCGTCGCTCAGCGCCGTTTGCTTGCTCGGGTAGATGATCTGGCTGCGCAGCGTGTCAATCTGCATGTAGGGGCGCTGGGGCAGGAAGAACATGTCTTCCAGGGGCGGGTGCTGCACGGTGCCGCTACCCGTGTGCCACAGGCCCGCAATGGCACGCAAGAGCGAGCTTTTGCCGCAGCCGCTCGGGCCGGTGATGAGCAGCGCATCGCCGGGCTGCAACTGTAGCGAGAGGTCGGCCACGAGCAGGCGGCCGAAGTGGGGGGTGTAAAGCGAGAGCCCTTCGATGGCCAGCGTGTCGCCGATGCGGGTGGTGATGTGCGGTGGGGGCTCGCAGGGGTCGTGGGCGTTGATCGCGGGCTTCGCATCGTCCGCAGGCTGGCCTGCCGGGGCGGGCTCGGCCCAGGGGGTGGGCGCGGCAGGGGTTTTGAGCACGACCTGCGACAGGGTATGGAGCCGGTCGATGCCCGCCACAAACCGGCTCAGGCTCTCGAAGTTGTCCACGATCAGCGAGATGGCGCCCAGCACGGCGGCAAATGCGCCTGCCGCCTAGATGGCCCGGCCCACCTCCAGCTCGCCCGACAGCACCGCATTGGCCAGGAGGATGCTGGGCAGGATCAAGGTGAGCTGGCTGAAAGAGCGCTGGTACAGGTTGAGCGAGAGCTGCTTTTTGATGAGCCGGGCGAAGTTGGTAAACGCTGCCTCAAACCGGTGGTCGATCTGCACGCGCTCCTGGGGTTCGCCCCGGTAGAAGGCGATGGATTCGGCGTTTTCGCGCAGCCGCATTGTCGATGTCGCCGCCCGCGCCGATCTCGTAGTACTTGCGTTCGCTCAGATAGCCATCCAGGAATCGGTGGGTGAGCCAGCGCCGCCAGTGGTTGGAGAACGCATCGCGCATGTAGTAATAAAAGGCGTACACCGGCACCGCGAATGCCAGTACCACCAGGCTGGTGCGCACCGCGATCCAGAAGCGTTCGGCCTGCCTGGCCGCCAGGGCCGATGTCATCTCCCCCGTCTTGTCGATCAGCATGACGGCCAGCTGGGTCTCGCACACCATCAGGGCGATCAGCAGTGCCATCAGGCCCCAGGCGGTGCGCTTCTTGTCGCCTGCCCAGTAGGGCCGGGCCACGCCCATGAACTGCTTCCAGGCAGCCCGCGACAGGGTGGGCGGGCGGCTGCGCAGTAGCGGGGGGCAAGGGCGTGGGCTCAGGGGCGGCTGGGCTGGCAGCGGCGGGCAGTGGCATGAAAAGAGGGGGTGGGCTGGAGGAAGCTCCTCCTGAACGATAGGCGATGAGCGCGCTTGGCGCTGTCAGCGGATAACCACAGCTTGAACAGAACGACCGCGTTTCATCTGCCGAGCAACTCGTACGCCGCGCGCACCCGCTGCAAATCCCGCCCCAGCTTGCGATTCGGGGGCAGATGCCGCATCCAACCCATCCGCCCAACGCTGGCCGCCAGCACCTCCCGCATCTCCGCGCTGCCCTGCGCCACCCACGCCGCCCAGCGCGCGCGCCCTTCGTCCAGGGTGCCGCTGGTGTGCAGGTACAGCGCGGTGGAGTGCGCATAGCACAGCGCATCGCGCACATGGCACACCGCCAGGGGCAGCACGGCGGCGGGGTCGTCCTCAAAGTCGATGCAGGCCACTTCGCCGTCGGGGCAGCGCACCAGGTTGCGCGCAAACGCCTGGCTCAGGCAGGTGCCCTGGCGGTGCACCTGGGCGAGCGCGTCCAGCCCTTGCTGCCACAGGGCCAGCGCGGCGCTGCGGTCGCCGGCCTGTACGGCGTGGTCGATCTCGTCGCCGAGGGAATGGGTCTCCACCCCTACACGGCCCAGATGGCGCATGGCAAAACCGTCGGGTTGCACGGCCAGCACCTGGGGCACACGAATGCCGCGCGCTGCCAGGTCGTGCAGGCGCCGCACCTCGGTGGAAATGGCGACGGGGCCACCGGGGTTGGGTACCGGCCGTAGCACGGGAAGGCGCAGCAGCCAGGCCAGCACGCCCATGGCGTGGTAGCGGCCCATGCTGTGGGGCGTGCCTGCGCGCTTGACCCAGATCTTTTCGTTGCCCAGCACATGGCTCATCACGTTGTGCGGCTGTGTGGCCAGCTGATGCCGCAAAAAGGCCCCGTAGTCGACTGCGTCTGATGTCGCCACGGTCATACGGCGGCTTCCCCTGCTGCCACGGCCGCGGTGCCCGCCGCCGCAGCGTGCACCAGCTCCACATGGTGGGGAATGGAAGGTTCCAGTGCAGGCTCGCTGGCCTGAAAGCTGTGCGCGCTGGCCAAGGGCCAGTACAGGCGGAACACGTTGTGCTGCGCGTCGAGCGGGCCGAGCAGCGCGCCCGGTTGCATGCGCGTGATCAGGTTGGACAGCAGGCGCACCTCGGTGTCGCTGATGCGGCGCACGATGTGGTGGGCAGTGATGTCCTTGGGGTGGCGCAGCCCGGCGGCCTGCACCAGTTCCTGCAGCGCGTGCAGCGTGCTGCGGTGAAACTGCGCCACGCGCGTGGCCTTGTCGGGCACCACCAGGGCCTGCTGGCGCAGCGGGTCTTGGGTGGTCACGCCCGTGGGGCAGTGGCCGGTGTGGCAGTTTTGCGCCTGGATGCAGCCCAGCGCCATCATGAAGCCGCGCCCCGCGTTGCACCAGTCGGCGCCCAGCGCCATCATGCGAGCGATGTCGAAGGCGCTGATCACCTTGCCCGCGCAGCCAATGCGCACGCGGTCGCGCAGGTTCACGCCCACCAGGGTGTTGTGCACCAGCAGCAGGCCCTCTTGCAGCGGTGCACCCACGTGGTCGGTGAATTCCACCGGTGCAGCGCCCGTGCCACCTTCGGCGCCATCGACCACGATGAAATCCGGCGTGATGCCCGTGACCAGCATGGCCTTGACGATGGCAAACCACTCCCACGGGTGACCCAGGCAGAACTTGAATCCCGTGGGCTTGCCGCCCGACAGCGTGCGCAGCCTGGCGATGAACTGCATCATCTCCACCGGGTTGCTGAACGCACTGTGGCTGGCGGGCGAGATGCAGGCCTCGCCCTCCTTCACCCCGCGCGCAGCGGCGATCTCGGCCGTCACCTTGGCGCCCGGCAGCACGCCGCCATGGCCGGGCTTGGCGCCCTGGCTGAGTTTCAGCTCGATCATCTTCACCTGTGGGTCGGTGGCGCTGGCCGCAAAACGCTCTTCGCTGAAGGTGCCGTCGGGGTTGCGGCAGCCAAAGTAGCCCGAGCCGATCTCCCAGATCAAATCGCCGCCGTGCACGCGGTGGTGCTGGCTGATACTGCCCTCGCCCGTGTCGTGCGCGAAGCCGCCTTTTTTTGCACCCTGGTTCAAAGCAAGGATCGCATTGGCAGACAGCGCACCAAAGCTCATGGCCGAGATGTTGAACACGCTCGCGTGGTAGGGCTGGGTGCAGGGCGCCACAGACTGCGACGGCGCATCGGGGTTGCCGCCGATCCACACCCGAAAGTCGTGCGACGGCAGCTGTGTGGGTGCGAGCGAGTGGTTCACCCATTCATAACCCTGCGCGCCCACGTCTAGGTGCGTGCCGAAGGGGCGGTTGTCCGGGTCGCCCTTGGCGCGCTGGTAGACCAGCGAACGCTGTGCGCGCGAAAACGGCGCGGCCTCGCTATCGCTCTCGATGAAATACTGGCGCACCTCGGGCCGCACATACTCAAGCATGAAGCGGATGTGCCCGATGACCGGGTAGTTGCGCAAAATGGCATGGCGCGACTGCTGCAGGTCGTACACACCCAGGGCCACCAGCGCCGCAAACACCAGCACCACGGGCAGGCCCACGCCAAACGCCACCAGCGCAAACAGCGACAGCAGCAGCCCGAACACGCACAGCGCAAAGGCCGTGTAGCGCACCGGGTACAGGGAGTTCAGTTGGTGGAGCATGGGGGTCCTGGTTGGGGTCTGCGGTGCGAGAGGGCTACACTGACCGCCTTTTTATCGGGTCGCCAGGTGGCGAGCAGCGTACTTTGCGCAGCGCCGGTCCAGGGCGGCCAAGCCGTCGCTACACCGACACCGTGACAGGACCGTGGCACAAGGCCTGCGCATCATAAAAGTAAAACCTTGCCTCCCAACCCCCCGCTTTCTCCCTTGACGACCGGAGCCTCCATGACCGAACCTACATCGCCCACCCCCGCCACCGACGATCTTGATGACCTCACGGCCGCCCCTGCTGCCGCGCTGGGTCCGGAGGAGCTGGAAGAGATCGACAACATCCTCGACGACCTGCGCGCGCGCGGCGAGGAAATCCCGCAGTGGGAGTTCTGCGACGGCTTCATGACCGCGCTGATCTGCAGCCGCCGCCCCATCGCCCCGGCCGAGTACCTGCCCATGCTGCTGGGCGACGGCGCCGAATTGGAAGTGGCCGACGGTGAGCCCTTGCCCCTGCTGCCCGCGTTTGCCGACGCCGCGCAGCAAGCCCGCTTCTTGGAGCTGTGGATGCGCCGCTGGAACGAGATCGTGGCCCAGCTCGACACCGACGTGAAGACGCTGGACGACGACCGCACCTTTCAGCCCGAAGCCATGGACATGCGCGGCGCGGTGGCCAGCCTCACGGACGAGCAGCGCGCCGAAATGGGCGACGACCAGGAGATCCCGTCCTTCGGCCAGGTGTGGGCTCTGGGCTTCATGTTTGCTGTGGAAAACTGGCCCGAAGACTGGGCCGCCCCGCGCGACAAGGAAGCCGCCAAGTGGCTGGACGATGCGCTGGACAGCATCGTCGCCCTGACCGAAGACGACACCGGCAAGCCCGAAGTCTGCATGTACGACGAAGACGGCCCACCCAGCACCAGCCAGGCGCGCGTCGAGGCCTTCGGCGAGGCCATCTGGGCCGTGTACGACCTGCGCCAGCTGTGGAAGAGCATGGGCCCGCGCGTGGAGACGGTGCGCAAGGCGCCCGAGCCGGGGCGCAATGACCGGTGCCACTGCGGCAGTGGCAAGAAGTACAAGAAGTGCCACGGGGCTTGAGTGATGGCTGCTTCTGCTTTGATAGCTGATAGCGCTTGTCTGGTAAGCGCTGGAGGGTAATTTGGCTTGGTAATTCTGCTGGTGCAAGCTGCGGTTGTGGGCGATGTTCAGCACCGTTGGCTGTCCGCGGGTTGTTGGGTGCGGTGGTGTGCGTTTTGGGCCCATAGCCGCCCCGGGTCTCATCCCGAGAATGGACGCTCGCTGCGCGCGCTCTGAGTGACCGCTTTCGGGCGGCACGGACAGCGGCTATGGGCCCGAAGAAGACCCTCGCCGGTCGATGGACCCAACGCGCGGACGGCTTCCGATCAGAGGACTAAACCGCTCGCGCGGTAGCCCGCCGCGAAGGCCCTGACACAGAGTAAACATCGCGCCCCTGTCTATGTTGGCGAGTGAGGCAATCGGCCTCGTTCTTCGACAGGAGCGCGATCATGATCCCTTCGACCCCCTCCATCTCGCCGCTGCGCCAACGCATGCTTGAGGACATGCGAATGCGCAAGCTGGAGCCTCGCACGCAAGAAGCCTACATCCGTGCCGTGCGCAAGCTGGCCGCTTACCTCAAGCGCTCGCCCGACGTGGCCACGGTGGAGGATCTGCGCAATTTCCAGCTCCATCTGGTGGACACGGGCTCATCGCCCATGACGCTCAACGCCACGCTCACGGGCCTGAAGTTCTTCTTCGACATCACGCTGGGACGCATCGAGCTGATGGCCAAGATGCAGCCCGTGAAGCTACCTCGCACCTTGCCTGTGGTCCTGAGCTGCGAAGAAGTCTCACGCCTTCTGGCTGCGGCCCACAACATCAAGCACCAGGTGGCTCTATCGGTTGCCTATGGCGCAGGTCTTCGCGCCAGCGAGGTCGTCAGCCTGAGGGTCACCGATGTCGACAGCCAGCGCATGACGCTGCGCGTGGAGCAAGGCAAGGGTGCCAAGGACCGCTACGCCATGCTCAGCCCTGTCCTGCTGCGGCGCCTGCGCACCTGGTGGCACCTGGCCCATGCCCAGGGCAAGATGCTGCCTGGCGGCTGGCTGTTCCCAGGCATGACGCCCTTGGAGCCTCTCTCGATTCGCCAGCTCAACCGCGCCGTTCATGCGGCAGCCGATGCCGCTGGTATCAACAAGCGGGTCACTACCCACACCCTGCGCCACAGCTTTGCCACGCATCTGCTGGAGCGCAAGGTCGATATCCGCGTGATCCAGGTGCTGCTGGGGCACAAGAAACTGGAGACCACATCGATCTACGCCCACGTGGCGACTGACCTGCTGCGCGAGGTGATCGGCCCCTTGGAGCCCATGCCTGCCGCCTGAAGGTGCGCGCGTGCAGCGGCCCACTCTGGAGGTCGCCGACATCTTCCACAAGCATGGTGCCGCCTGGCGTGACAGCCAGCGCGGTCACTTGAGCCTGTCTCAGCTCAAGGTCATGTCGGCGATTGAGCAGTGCCGCACAGCGGCACTGGGGGGACATGTGTTGCGCTGCGATAGCTGCGCCACCGAGCTGGTCTCCTACAACTCCTGCCGCAACCGACACTGCCCCAAGTGCCAAAGCGCTGCAGCCAAGCGCTGGCTCGATGCCCGCCAGGCTGATCTGCTGCCCGTGGAGTATTACCACGTGGTCTTCACGCTTCCCGCGCCCATTGCAGATCTGGCGTACCAGAACAAGGTAGGACTCTATGGGTTGTTGTTTGATGTCGCCGCCGAGGTGCTACAGACCATCGCTGCTGACCGCAAGCATTTGGGTGCACGCATCGGTGCCACGCTGGTGCTGCATACCTGGGGTTCTGCACTGACGCATCACCCGCATGTACATGGCATCGTGCCAGGCGGTGGACTGGCTCCTGACGGCAAGTCCTGGGTGGCTTGCCGATCGGGCTTCTTTCTGCCGGTGCGCGTGCTGTCCAGGTTGATGCGACGGCGCTTCATCGAAGAGCTGTTGCGCCTGCACCAGGCGGGGCGGCTGAGGTTCTTCGGCGAACTGGCGGCGCTGGCTGATGGTGCCTGCTTCAGCCAGTGGCTGGCTCCGATGCGCCAATGCGAGTGGGTGGTCTATGCCAAGAGGCCGTTTGCCGGCCCCCAGGCGGTGCTGGCCTACCTGTCTCGCTACACGCACCGGGTGGCTATCACGAGCAGCCGGCTTGTTGCGATGGATGAGCGCGGGGTAATTTTTAAATGGAAGGACTACCGTGCCAAGGGGAGCACGCGCCACAAGACCATGACGCTGGCGCCCCAGGAGTTCATGCGCAGATTCCTGCTGCATGTGCTGCCCAGCGGTTTCCATCGCATCCGCCACTATGGCTTGCTGGCCAATGGCAACCGCAGGGAATGCCTTGCGCTGGCGCGCCAGTTGTTGGGCGCCGCTCCCGGGCAAGCCGCAGTCCCATCGGGCAACGACGGGCAAGACGATGGGTCGTCCAGCGCAGCGCCACCAGTCTTTGTCTGCAGGCACTGCGGCCACGCGATGGTCATCGTGCAAAGTTGGATGAACGGGCAGGCCATTCGGGCGCCACCTCCATCATGAACAGTCCCCTGAACCACCACTTGTCTTGGATGTCGATGCGATTGGGTCCGTCGGCGGGGTTGGTGCATGCCCGGCGCTGGAAATGGCGGTCCAGAACGCATGCCGCCCCCTGTGAAGGGTGCAACACCGCAGTTGCGCCAGGCCCCACCCACACACAATGGCACACTGGCGCCGCTTGCCTGCAGGTCTTGGTCGTCAAGCCGCTGCCCAAATCCCCATAGCGTTTGCGCCCTGAACACCTGCGTTGGCGTTCTCCGCGGTTTCCTCCCCCGAGGCTTGTGCGACACCTGCCCTCAGGTCGGGGGCGCTTGTCGCTCGGGGGGTGTTCCGGGCAGGTATCCCACAACCCTAAACAAAAGCCGACACTCACCCGCGCGCCGGATGTCGAACGGCCCGACTTCACAGCCGATCAGCGGCGAGACCGCGATGATCCCGGTTGCCTCCTCGAGCGGTGCGGCCTTGTGCCTCTTATCGGGCGCGAGGCTTTGCGTGCTGATAGGTTGCCTTTTCCATCTCAAGGAAGCCCGCTACCGAGGTCGGATCGACGAACGGGAAGATCTGGGTCGCCCAATACCCGCCGATGCCGTTCGCGCGATCGATCCAGTAGTACAGGTTAGCGAGGCCGGCCCATGCGAGCGCACCAGCCGGCCGACCCGTGGGTGCTTCTTCCTCGTTGATCATGAACGTGAGTGCCCAGGTCTTGGGCATGCCGGGGAAGAACTCGGCGTCATTGGACAGCCGTGGCCTCGATACGGGCAGGATGGACGCCGCCGTCTTGGTCGCATCGACGCCGGGCAGCATCTTCACGTGCATGCCCTTGGGCAAATGATTGCGAGATGCCATTTCGACGGTCTCCGGTCGAAGGATCTGTTCGCCGCCGTCGCTGCGCCCGTCGTTGAGCCACATGCGGATGAACTTCACATAGTCCGACGCGGTCCCGTAGAGGCCGTGCCCTCCCATGTGGACCTCCGGATCCTGCGGCAAGGTCACCCCGTTGAGCGGAACGAGCGAGCCATCGCGATCCTCGCGCGCGTGAATCGTTGCTTGCCGGGATTGCATGGAGGGGGTCATCGTGAAGGCGGTGTCGGCCATCCCGAGCGGACCGAGAACTCTCGACTGCATGACCTCGCCGAGCCGCTTGCCCGTAATTCCCTCGAGCACCATGCCGGCCCAATCGATGTTGCTCCCATATGACCACTGCTCGCCCGGATCAAACAGAAGTGGCGTCTTGATCGACTTCCACGACGCGTCGACCACCCAGGGCTGGCCCTGCTCGTTGGCGAGGCGGGTGTACGTCTCGTTGAAGAAGTCGTAGCTGAAGCCGGCTGTGTGCGTGAGCAGGTGACGTGTCGTGATGTCGCGCTTCGGTGGGCGCAGCCTGGGTTGCCCGTCCTTGCCGAAGCCCTCGATGACCATGATGTCGGCAAGTTGGGGCGCGTACTCCTTCGCAGGCGCGTCGAGGTCGAGAAGCCCCTCTTCCACCAGTTGCAAGCAAGCCGTTCCTGCGATGGCCTTAGTGGTCGAAAATATCGCGCACACGGTGTCGGGTTCAAACGACTCGCCGGTTCCGGTGTTGCGGACACCGCGCGCGCCTTCGTAGATCGTGCCGCGGCGGTCGGTCACCGCCGCCGATACCCCGGGCACGCGAGGTGTGCCTGTCGTCACGCCATCGAGAACGGCGTCGATTGCCTTCGTCAGTTCGGTCATTGTTGTCTCCGTGTTGTTGAACCACCGCCACAGGCCAAGTGCCGGAGCGCGGAACGTCGGCGTGAGGTCGGAACGATGACCTCGCCCAACGCGTCTCCGGCGGCGACCTGTGGCAACTGGAAGATAGCAACACACCGGGTGGCCAGTAACCGCCGACCGGCGCGCCTGGAGGGGCCGAATTCCGCCATTTGGCGGTTGAGACTAGCGACTGGAGGGCGGTGGCAGGTCCAGCGCCGACGAATGCCGAACGCGCCAGGCGAGGAAGGCGAGGCCGATACGGGTTCGGCCGATGCCGTCGAGTGGGTCGAACGACAGCACGTCGCGAATGGTCTCCAGTCTCGCCTGCATCGTGCTGTGGTGGACACCGGCAATGCGAGATGCGTCACGGATAGACGCGGAGCGAAGCAGCGCATCCAGAGTTCGCACGGCCCACGGATGCTGCATGACGCCTTCGAGTTCCTCGACATCGAGCAACGGTCGATCGACCGAGCACTGGGCGAGCAAATCGATCAGACCGCCATAGTCGTCTGCGACTACGACTGGCACATCGGGCACAGCGCACAGGCGCAAGCTCACGAGTGCTGTCGCGAGCGATCGGTGGAGGTCCTCGATCCCCGCCGCCACCCCGATCCCGCAGGGGCTGGCGTCGATGTGTTTCACCTCGGCGCGCAGTACGCACACGTGCAGCGGACCGTAGCGGGTGTGAACGACGTCTTCCGGCAGGTCGCGGTGTTGCTTCCATGTCGCGAAGAGCGGCAAGGTGGCAACGCGGTACTTCAAGTGCGGCGCCAATCCGAGTTTGGCAGCCGTCGCGTGGCGATGCTCCACGTCAACGTTGGCGTCGAGCAGATCGCCGAGCCGACGCAATGGATCGTCCGCCTGGTGCCCGCTGCGGACGGCCAGCGCAAGTGCGAGGCGCTCGAGGATCATCGCATCGTTCACATGGGCTGGCCCCTGCCGCTCCAGCCACACAGTCATGCCGTTTGCTGCCAGGGAGCCTTCTCGCGGCGCTGAGGCGCTGCCCTTCAGGGTCTGCCCATCCGGCGCGACGCGAAGCGTGCGCTCTGATTGATGCCCGGCGAACCCCGCTACACAGCCCGAGAGCGAGGCTGCTGCCCCGAGCAGCCCCTGGATGTTGACGCCACCTCGAACCAATTCGTCGAAGCACGCGATGACCCTCAACGCCAGGCTGGCGTTGGGGTCAAGGGCCTTCAGTCGAGCCAGCAGTTCCTGCATACAGTCCTCAATCGCCCAACACGCGCGACATCCATGCACTGCGCGTGGCGATCATTCCACGTGACAGTGCGGTATGCGGCGCGAAGATGTCGAACGCATGGAACCCACCCGGCCACACGTGAAGCTCGGCCTGCCCGCCGGCATTCCACAAGGCGTCCGCATAGGCCACGGTTTCGTCGCGAAATATCTCGGCGCTACCGACGTCGAGAAACGCGGGCGGCAGGTCGCAAAGCTCAGTTGCACGAGCTGGCGCGGCATACGGCGACACATCCGGACCACCGCGCGCTTCGCCAAGCAGCGCGCCCCAGCCGGTCTCGTTGCTCACGCGATCCCAGACGCCGATGCCATCGAACTGAAGCGTGGACTTCGTGATGCCGCGGTCGTCCAGCATGGGGTAGTCGAGCAGCTGCCCGCACAGGCGGGGACCGCCCCTATCGCGCGCCGCGAGGGCTGCACCGGCCGCCAAACCTCCCCCTGCGCTGGCGCCCGCAATCAGCAGGCGATCGAGGCGCACGCCGAGCGACTCCGCATGCAATGCCATCCATTCCAGCGCCGCGTACACATCTTCCCGCGGATAAGGATCGCGATACTCTGGCGCCAGGCGGTACTCGATCGACACGAGCACGACGCCCAGCTGTTCGACGAAATCGATCATCCGGTCCAACCCACTGAACCGATCGCCGAACATCAGACCCCCGGAATGCACGAAAAGCACACCGGGGCGCTGCCCGGAGGCACGCTCGTGACGGAAGACGGACGCCTTGAGAGGGTGACCCTCGTAACCCTCGAAGACGCGTTCCTCGCAGCGGATGTTTCGCCCGCCGATCAGCGTTTCGAGAGGCGGCCCTGCGTAGGACACCCGCATGAAGTCGATCAGGTCGCTGGTCACAGTCGGCGGGAACATTCCGCCCACGATCGCCAAGCCTGCGCGCAGTTCAGGATCAAAGGTCGGTCGGTCGAGCCGCGCTTGTCGGCCCACCCCCTCGACCACCCCCTGTGTGAGCTCCTTCATCTCGAGTTCCTTCACGAACGTCTGCTTGTGGCTAAGTCACGCTGAAGATTGAGCGCGCCTCTTTGACTGAAAACCTAAATTACCTGTTTAGGAGAGAGGATTCTCCGGCACTTCCCGAAGGACCGGTTGTGGCCGACTACTGACGCTCGGCGCCCTCTCACCCCTGCGCCAGAAACTTCTTTAAATTCCCCGCCGCCGTACTCCGCACCTTGCGCTTGAGCGAGGGCGACCAGCCCAGCAGCAGCCCCGGCGCCCCCAGCGCCTGCCGTGCCCAGCGCCAGAAGCTGAACCGGTCGCGGTGGGTGGCGATCAGCCCGTCGGGCGTGAAGGTGAAGGTGCCGTCGATGATGTTGTGCACCTTGCGCCCCGTGGCGCTGAAGAGGTAGTGCGCCTCCCAGTGCGCCTTCCCGCCGGCCGCGTCGGCTTCGATACCGCTGAACGTGAGCTTCCAGTGCTCGGCCGCGCCGGGCTTTTTGGTGACGGTGCACAGCATGCGCCACATGCCGCCGATCTGGTCGCGGCCATTCAGGGAAAAGGCCTCGTCGTCAAACCTGGCGTCGGGCGCATAGCAGGCGACCATGGTGGCGTGGTCCAGCTGCGCGAAGGCGGTGTAGAAGCGGTGCAGGGTCTGGGCGTTGGGGTGCATGAGGGTCCTTGGCAAGGGCGCCATGCTACACCGGGGCCCGCTGCGGGGCGGGGCGGCTCAGCCCAGCAAAAATGCCAGCAGCCGCTGCAACGCATACCGCACGGTGGCGGCCCGGATGGTGGCGCGGTCGCCCGGGAAGTGCTGCATTTCGCTGTGGGTTTCGCCATTCACGCACCAGGCGAACCACACCATGCCCACGGGCTTGGCGTCGCTGCCGCCCAGTGGGCCCGCGACGCCGGTCACGGCCAGGCTGACCTGGGCTTGCGAATGCAGGAGTGCGCCATCGGCCATGGCGCGGGCCACGGCCTCGCTCACGGCGCCTTCCTGTTCAATGAGCGCTGCGGGCACGCCCAGCATGTCGGCCTTGGCGGCGTTGGAGTAGGTGACAAAGCCGCGCTCAAACCAGGTGCTGGCGCCGGGCAGGTCGGTGCAAGCCGCGGCGATCATGCCGCCCGTGCAGCTTTCGGCGGTGGCCAGCATGTGGCCTTGCTGGATCAGCCGCAGGGAAATTTGAGTCAAATTGGCCTCTAGCGCTTGTGCATCAAGCGCGACTAGCTCACTTTTTGATAGTGAAGTGACCGTCATCAAAACCTCCACAGTGCCACGACCAGCAGCGTGCAGAAGGCTGCCACAAAGTCGTCCCACAAGATACCCCAGCCGCCGCGCCAGCCAAAGCCCTTGAACAGGCCGTCGGCCCAGCCCACCGGGCCGGGCTTGGCGGCATCGAAGATGCGGAACAGGGCGAACACCGCGAGCTGGCCCGAGAAACCCATGGGCATGGCCAGCCACAGCACCAGCCAGAAGGCCACCACCTCGTCCCACACGATGCTGCCGGGGTCGGCCACCCGCATGTGGCGGGCGGTGGTGGTGCAGGCCCACCAGCCCACCACTGTGCTTGCCGCAATCAGCAGGCCCATCTGCAGGGGCGACAGCCACTGCTGCAGCGCGAGGTAGCTCAGCCAGGCCCACAGCGTGCCCACGGTGCCCGGCGCAATGCGCGACATGCCCGCGCCAAAGCCCAGGGCAATGAAATGGGCCGGGTGCGCCAGCAAAAAGCGCACGTTGGGGCGCAGGGGGGGCAGTGCCGCGGGTTCGGGTGGTTGGGGCAGGGGCATCATGGGATTGAGGGCACGGCGTGGGTCAGGTGCCGGCGCGCGGGGCGGCGGGCTCGGGCGTGCGCACCAGCAGCACCGGCACGGACGCGGTGCGGGCGATCTGCTCGGCATCGCTGCCCATCAGCACGCGCGCGAGGCCCCGGCGCCCATGGGTGCCCAGCACGATGAGGTCAGCGCCCCAGGCCCGTGCGTGGTCCACCACGATCTGTGCGACGCGGGCGTCGAGGTTCTCGATGAGCGCCGTGTCCACGGGCACGCCGCACTCTGCCACCTGTGCCCGGGCCTGCTGCAACAGTGCCTCGCCCGCTTGCTGCAGGCGCGGCAGTACTTCCTGGCGGTACACCTCGGGTCGCTCGAAGCCGCTGATGTGGGCGACGGGGTCCATCACGTTCAGCAGGCGGATGCGGCCGCCTGTGGCATGCGCCAGGGCCGTGGCCTGGGAGATGGCGTGGCCGGATGTAGGGCTGCCGTCAACGGCAACAAGAATGTGCTGGTAGCTCATGGCGGGTGGGGCTCCTGCCCCAGGAGCCGGGGCAGGGGGATTGTGACCGAGCGGCGGGGGCCCTGGCGCGGCGCCGCGGGCCTTCGGCTTCACTGGCGCTCCAGCAGTTCGATGTCTTTGGGGTAGCGGATGGTGTGCTCGGCACTGAACTGGGCCGTGGCCCCCGCCGCCAGGCTCTGCTGCCAGGCTACGGTGCCGGGGCTGCGGTTCCAGGCTGTGTCGGTGGGCTGGGGCTGGTAGCGGGATTCAACCTCGATCTTCTCGTTGCGCGACACCGGCGCGGCGTGCAGCACCTGCAGCGTGATCCCGGTTTTGTGGCGGTTGTCCACGCTGTAGGCGCGGCGTGTGGTGCGTTCGGTGCGGGCGCCGGTGAACCCCGCGCTGCCCGTCAGGTCCTGCACCGGCTCTGCGCGCACGGTCACCAGTTCATCGCGGCCAAACGAGAGGCTGCTGCTGCCCGCCGGGGCGCCCGCGCTGGGCGTGCCGAAGTCGATGCGGCCATTGCCGACGAATGCGCCGTCGCGGTACAGCCCCGCCGGCCCGGCGGGCCACACGCCAGGCGGCTGCGCAATCTGGGCCACCAGGTAGGCGGCCTCTTCCACCGCCGGAGCGGTGCGGGTGATCAGCGTGGCGGGGGCCGTGTGGTTGCCCAGCGCCAGCGTCACGCGCTGGCCGCTGGACGGCACAGAGATGCGCTGCGGCACGGAAAACTCGGTGGCAAAGCCCTTGTCGAGCGTGCCCACGTCGAAGGTGGGCATTGACTCCTGCTCCGCCGCGCCGCGTGTGCGCGCCAGGGTGGATGGCGCGGGGGCCATGGCCATCGCAGGTGCGGGCGCGGCCACGGGCTGCGGGGGCGGGGCCACATCCAGCGTCCAGGCGCGCGGCAGGCGGCCTGCAGTGGTGCGCCCGGGCTGGCCGGTGGAAAGCGTGAGCTGCACGCTCGACCAGTCCTCGCCGCTGTTTTGCGCCACCAGTGCCTGCCGCTCGATCAGCAGGGTGGACTTTTCTGCGTCCAGCGTGGCGCGGTAGCTGGGCTGCCAGCCGGGGCCGCGCACCTGGTAGGACACGCGCAGCTCGGCCTCACGCTCGGCAGCCAGGTTAATGGTGACCGACACCACCCGTGCGCGCTGGCTGGCCACGCGGTCACGCTCGGCCACCAGGGGCTTCAAGGCCAGCTCCAGCGCCTCCTGCTTGCGCGCCAGCTGGTGCGCACGCGCAAAGCTCTCGTGGCCCGACTTGCGCAGCACGTCGGCGGTGGCCGTGATCTGTGCGGGTGCGGGGCTGGCCGTGCGGGGGGTGGTGGCGGTTTCTTCGCCCGGGCCCGCCTGGGCCACGCTGCGCAGGTAGCCCTGCACCAGCTGCAGCGCCGAGGCCTCGGCCTTCACGCCGGCAATCTGGTCTTCCAGCTCGCGGATGCGACCGTCCAGCGGGCTGGCGCAGGCGCTCACCACATCGCGGTCTTCGGTCAGCACGTTGAACTCGCCCACGCGCACGGCAGGGTCGGCGTTGATCTGCAGGTTTTGCGCATCCAGCGACGCGGGCAGGCAGGCCAGCGTGAGGCTGCGTGCGCCCGCAGGCACCCGGGCCACGCGCTCCACCGTGGCACTGCCGGGGTAGACGGTAACGCGGGCAATGCGCGAGGTGTCCTGGGCGTGGGCGGGCCATGCGGCCAGAAGAAGCAGCGCGAGGCAGGCAAGCGCCGGGCAGGGCGGCGCGGCAGAGGGGGCAGGGGTGGCGGTCAAGAGCGGCTCCTGGGTGCGCAGAGAGGCATGGATGCTAGCAGCCGATCAACGCGCTGGCGCTGCGTGCAGCGCCGCAGCCTTCGGAGGCGGGCCCCGCCGCCCAACGTCTTGTAACCATTTCCTGGCGGTAAATGCGCGGTGGCGCGGGCCACAGCGTTTAAAAAAGCCGCCGCGGGCAGCGATCCCGCTCACCCCCTAGGCCCACCAATATTTGGGAGACAACGCGTGCAGGACACCGATGACAAAAGTGCCTTTGATTCCGCCATCCGGGCGCTGGAGTTCGAGATTGCCAATGCCGGCACCCACCTGACGATCGACGCCACCGCGCGGCAGGCCTATTCCCGGCAGATTCAGGCGATGGCGAACGAGTTGCGCGGCCAGGTCACCAGCGGCCGCATGACCTGGGCGCAAGCCGCACAGCAGGCACAGGAGACGCGCAACGTCATCATGGAAGTCATTCGCGGCCGCAGCACCCCGGTGGGCCGCGCGATGGCCGAGCGGCTCAAGCGCGAAGGCAAGTCGCTCAACGAGCTGATCGCGCGCAAGACGCAGCAGTTGTACGGTGTCTCCGCGGACTTCAACCGCCTGTCGCCCACCCAGCAGAACGCGGTGTATGCCGAGATCGTGCGGTCCGCCGGCACGTCCAACCCGCGGGTCACCGCCACCATGCGCAACCTCTCGCGCGCGGGGCGGGGGCTGCTGGTGGTGTCCATCGCCTTGTCGGTGTACTCCGTGGCCAGCGCAGAAGACAAGGCCGGCGCTGCACGCCGCGAACTGGCGGTGACGGGCGCGGGCATTGGCGGCGGCATCGCGGGTGGCGCGCTGGCGGGCCTGGCCTGTGGCCCCGGTGCGCCCGTGTGCGTCACCGTGGGGGCGTTTGTGGGCGGGGCGCTGGCCGCGTTCGGCGTGGACTTTTTCTGGTGACCGGGAGAGGCTCCGTCATGCAAATCCTCTCATCCACAGATGTGTCTCTGGCACGCATCCCCAATCGCCCGGACGGTGCAGAACCTGTCAGTGAAATTCTGCGCAATGGCCAGGCCACGGGCCGCCAGGTGGCTGGCGCGGTGCTGGAAGCCGCGGCGCAGTGGCAGTCGTTCATGCTGCTGTTCACCACCGACGACACGCCGTTTGAGGAGCTCCTTCACATCCACCTGCTGGACGCCCAGCTGAACCTGCTGGACTCCGCAACGGTGGGCGGCATGTATTCGACCGGGTCTTTTTCGTTGCTCGATGCCGCCGAGCCGGACACCGTGCGGTTTCGCTTTATTGGCGGTACCGACTGGAGCGTGCAGGTGCTGCCCGAGCCGGGCTTTCGCGTGCCGCTGCTTTCAGAACCCACCGGGGTGAGCCGGCCCCTGGGGTTCTCGCGCCACTTCGTTGTGCGTGGCCAGCCGCAGCCCGAGCGTGCTTAGCGCGTGCCGACAGCACCGGGGGCGCCCCGCCGCCAGAAAGCCGTACACCGCCTGAATCCTGCGGCGGGTGCGGCTTTCGCGGTGCACTGGCTGCCATGCGCCATGGTCAATTCAAGCCAAAAAGGCGTCTAACGCTTGCCTGATAAGCGCTGGCAGCTATCGTTTTTGATCAGGTTGTTCGGCATCGGGATAGGTGGGCTGCACAAGATACTCCCGCACCAGGCAACGCGCCCGGTGCAACCGGCTCTTGGCCGCCTCGCGCGTGGTGCCCAGGCGTTCGCTCATCTCCTCAATCGTCAGCTCCTCAAAGTCGCGCAGCAGGAGCGCCTCCCTGTACAGCGGCGGCAACGAATCAATGGCCAGGGCCAGGTCGTGGCGCAGTTCGTGGTCGGGCCGGTGTGACCAGGCCAGGGCATCTTCCACCTGCGCCAGTGGCTCGCTCTTGAGCCAGGCCAGTGCCGGGCGCATGCACAGCCGCTGCACGATGCGCACCACCCAGCCGCCAAAGGCAGCCACCTCGCGCAGCGCACCCACGCGGCGGTAGACGATGATGAGGGCTTCCTGCACCACGTCGTCGGTGGCTGCGGTGGCCGCGCAGTGGCGCAGCGCATAACGGCGGATGTCGGGACGGGTCAGGCGCAGCAGCTGTTCCATCGCCATGGCATCGCCGCTGCGCGCGGCGGGCAGCAGCTGGGCCACGGTGGCCGGGGCATGGGTCATTTCAGGGGCTTTCGGCCCACCATGGCGCAGGCGGGGCAGTAACCAAAGACGCCAGTCACGATGCCCACCGCACCTGATGCCGCCAGAACGAGGCCGATCGGTGTGACGCCCAGCCATGCCTGGCTGACGGCGATGAGGGCCAGCCCGGCGACGATGCGGACCAGGCTTTCGGGGCGGGTGATGTTTTTGCGGTACAGCATGGTGAAAAAGCTCCTGAGGTGGATGGATGAGGCGCCAACACAGGCGCCTCATCCATCAAGAGCGGCGGGTTTCGCAAAAGGATTCATGCTTTGCAAAAAAAGTCGCTGCGAAGCCCGCCAGTCCCGGCTGCCCGCTATCGAAAATGGTCAAACGATGCGTAGCGGTTGTCCACCGGCTGGCCCTGCGCGTCCACCAGCTGCAGGCCGCGTTCGGCCAGCACGGTGCCGATGCGGGTGACTGGCGTGCCGCTGGTGCGGGATGCCGCCGCCACCGCGTCACGTTGCGCGGGCGGTGCGGTAAAGGCCAACTCGTAGTCGTCGCCACCCGCCAGGGTGCATTGGCGGATGAATTCAGGATCAAACTGGGCTCTAGCGCTTTCTGGATAAGCGCTGACAGCTATTAAATTTGAAGTGCTGTGGGTGTCGATCTGCGCGCCCACCCCGGACGCCTTGAGGATGTGCGACAGGTCGCCCAGCAGGCCGTCGCTCAGATCCATCGCGCTGCTGGCCACGCCGCGCAGGGCCAGGCCCAGGGCCACGCGCGGGGTGGGGCGCTCCAGCCGCTGGCGTGCGCGGGCCAGCAGATCGGGAGGCAGGGTGATGTGGCCCAGCAGGGCTTCCAGCGCCAGCCGCGCATCGCCCAGCGTGCTGCTCACATAGATGTCATCGCCTGGCCGGGCGCCGCTGCGCAGCAGGGCCTGGCCGGTGGGCACCTCGCCCAGCACGGTGATGCAGATGTTGAGCGGGCCCTGCGTGGTGTCACCCCCTATGAGTTCGCAGCCATGGGCATCGGCCAGCGCCCACATGCCGCGCGCAAACCCGGCCAACCACGGGTCATCCACGCGCGGCAGCGACAAGGCCAGCGTGAACGCCAGCGGCCGCGCACCGCAGGCGGCCAGGTCCGACAGGTTCACGGCCAGCGCCTTGTGGCCCAGGGCTTCGGGGTCCACGTCGGCAAAGAAGTGGCGGCCTTCCACCAGCATGTCGCTGGAGATCGCCAGCTGCATGCCGGGCGTGGGCGCCAGCAGCGCGCAGTCGTCCCCCACGCCGAGGACGGCGCGGCGCACGGGGCGCGTGAAGTGGCGTGCGATGAGGTCGAATTCACCCATGGGGCTGGATTGTCCGGTGGTTCAATGGCTGCGCGTCATGATGGCCTGCGCGGCTGGATACTGGCGTGCTTCAGGCCAGCGGCCGCCGTGCAAGGGCCGCCCCGCCGCACGGGCGGCGTCCCCCTGGGGGGAAGCCGCGAAGCGGCTCAGGGGGGGTCAACTCATGCCGCGAAAGCGCTGCGCCGCCTGGCGGCTCACCTCGGCCAGCAGCTGCTCTTCGCTCTGGCGCTGGCGCAGCCAGCGCGCGTCGTTCTGGCCCGCTTCGACCTCGGTGCGCAGCATGTGCATGGCGCTGGATGCGCCCTGCACGGCGGCGTGCCCGGCGATCTTGTCCATGGTCTTGAGGATGTGTTCCCGCAGCGGCATGTGGTCGCCGGTGGCCGGGTCCACATACACGGCGTCCATGCCAAAGCGGCAGGCCTGGAAGCGGTTGTAGGTATAGACGAGGTAGTCGTCCTCCTCGGGCATGAAGGGCTGGTCGGCCAGAAACCAAGCGCCCAGCGACTGCACGTAGCCCGCAAGGGCTGCGGCGCGTTCGATGGTGAGCGGCGTGTCGAACACACGGATCTCGATGGTGCCGAACTCGGGCTTGGGGCGGATGTCCCAGTAGAAGTCCTTCATGCTTTTGACCACGCCGGTGCGCGTCATCTTGTTGAAGTACGCCTCGAAGTCCTGCCAGGTGAGGGCCATGGGCGCACGGCCGGAGAGCGGGAAGGCAAACACGGAGTTGAGCCGCGCCGAGTCGAAGGCCGTGTCTTGCCCCTGCACGTAGGGGCTGGATGCCGACATTGCAATGAAATGCGGGATGTACCGGCTCATGCGGTGCAGCATGAGTAGCGCGGCGTCGGCGTCGGGGCAGCCGATGTGGACATGCTGGCCAAAGATGGTGAACTGCTTGGACAGGTAGCCGTACAGCTCGGACAGCTCGCGAAAGCGCGGCTTGTCGTAGATGCGCCGCTCATGCCACTGCTGGAAGGGGTGCGTGCCGCCGCCCACCACGGCGATGTTGAGCTTGTCGGCATTTTTCACCAGCGCATCGCGGATGGGCGTGAGCTGGCCCAGCACCTCGCTGGCCGAATGGCAGATGCCGGTGGAGATCTCGATCATGCTGTTCGTCATCTCGGGTACCACGCTGCCGGGCAGCGGGGTTTTCTTCATGAGGCGCAGCATGTCCTCGGCGTAGGGTGCCAGGTCGTAGTCGTTAGTGTTGACGAGCTGCAGCTCCAGCTCGACGCCCAGCGTCAGGGGTTCGGAATGGTTGAAGGCTTCAAGACTCACGGCTGTTCTCTCCGTTGTTGCTGCGCGTCAGGGGCGCCCAGGGTTTGGAGCTTTCGCCCGCACGGTAAATGGCCACGGTGGCAATCACGGCCCCCAGCACTTCCATCAGCAAGATGGCGGGCAGCGCCACCCCGGCAATCACGTGGCCCGTGGAGGGCGACGCCAGCACGAACTGCGAGGCAATCAGCAGCGCGATGGACGACATGGGTGTCATCGCACAGCCCACCCACAGGGCCTGCTTCCAGCTGGCGCCACTGCCCACGTTGCCCAGGGCCACGCCCGTGGCCTTGGCCACCAGGCGCACGGCAATCAGGGCCAGCACCACGCCGGCCACGGGGGCGCTCCAGTCGGCTTGCGCGGCCACGGTGGAGACCAGCACGAACATCAGCATGGTGAGCAGCGACGATGCATTGCCCAACTGGCGCGGCCAGGCCCAGGGGCGCGGGTTGAGCTGCTTGAGCAGCATGCCGCCCAGCAGCGCCGCCAGCGGCGCAGAGCCACCCATGTGCGCAGCCACCGCCGTGCCCGCAGCCACCAGCGCCAGAAAGAGCATGGAGGTGTTTTCGCTCGTGGGGCTCATGAAGCGCAGTGCCATGCGCAGCACCAGGGCCAAAACGGCCGCCACCACAATCGATACGCCCAGCACCACCATCACGGGGTACACCGTCTCCACCACCGTCAGGCTCTGGCGATTGATCAGCTCGGCCTTGGCGCTGCCCAGCGTGAGCGCATACAGCGTGGAAAGCGTGGTGAGCACGATGGCGCGCTCTGTGACCGGGCCGGCCGCGCGGGTGTCGGCGACCACGCGGGTGAGCACGGCGGGCGAAGCGGCCAGCGCCACCAGCGCCAGCGGGCCTGCCACCTGCGTGGGCAGGTCCAGCCACACCAGCACCCAGTACACCGCAAAGTAGGTCAGCGCCGATTCGGCAATGCTCTGCACCAGCACCATGGGGTTGTGGCGGAACCAGCGCAGCGGGATGCGGCCGCCGCACTCAAAAAGCACCAGGGCGATGCCCAGCTCCAGAAGGAACAGGCCGATGCCTTGCAAGGGCCACACGGCACCGCTGAAACCGGCCAGCCCGGCGGCGGTGCCCACCAGCGAGTAGCCCAGCACCTTGGGCAGCCCGGTGTGGCGTTGCGTGAGATAACCCACCATGGCGGCTACTGCGAGCAGCAGTGACCATTGCACCGTGGGCAACCCGGCCGAGGGGCGCAGCCATTGCGCCCAGAAGGTCAGGATTTCATTCATGTCTTGGGACCTCTGCGTCAGACGGGCCAGGCCCGTCGGGGTGAAGAAGCCAGGCGCGGGCCGCCCCCGCGGGGAGGGCGTTGTACCTGGCGGTGCCTGAATTTACAGGCGGAAACAAACGTTCACTGTAGGACATGGGCGGCGCTTGCTTGCTGGGGCCTGAGCGCCTTGTGTCAGGCGGCGGTACGGCGCTCTGGCGTGAAGAAACTCAGGGGTGACGAACGCATGCGCGCACGGATGGCTGCGTAGATCCGGGAGCGGTCTACGCCGCTGACGTTCTGTGCGCGCAGGGCCAGCCGGAATGCCAGGTAAAAACTCACCGAAACATTCAGCGCACCCATCAAGGGCAGCGCGGCCGCCGCCCACCAGAAGGCAGGCAGGTGCAACACCTCCAGGCCCAGTGCCGCGCTTGCCGCGCCCACCTGGCCCGTGGACAGTGTGACATGGCGTACATCCAGGCCCAACCCGAAAAACCCTGCAAACGCTGGTACCAGGCCCAGCATGAAGCCCAGCGAGATGTTGGCTGCAAAGCCCGAGAGGTTCTCGCGCAAGAACCGCGCCCAGCGCGCCGCACGCTCCTGGCCCAGCAGGCCGGTGATGCGCGGGTTGTAGTGCATGGCCGAATCCAGGCGGTAGAGCACGAACCAGTTTTCGGTCCAGCCCGCGATGATGCTGGACACGAACAGCAGCACCCCCGTGAACCCCGCAAAAATGAGCGAAGGCCCCAGCAGGTGCTGGGATTCAAACACCTGCAGGGCCTGGGGTTCGCTGAGCGCAGGGCTGCCCACCACCAGCGCAAACAGCATGGCCAGCCCGATGACGGCCGGGAACACCACCAGCACATTGCCCAGCACGGCGGCCACCTGGGAGCGCACCAGGTGCGTGATCTCGTCAACGAAGGAGTCGATCGCGCCGCTGGCGCCAAGCTCCTTGAGCTTGGCCGCCATGGCCGGTGCCGTCATGGCCGGCTGCTTGGTGGCCACCGTGAGGTGCAGCAGCTGTATCAGCACAAAGGTGGTGGCGTAGTTCACACCGGCCCAGAAGCCCCCCCAGAACGCGGAAAGCGCAAGGGCATACAGGCCGAACTTGATCATCGTCGTGAACGCCATCACCGCGCCGCCGCCCGCTGCCTTGCGGACCATGGCGCGGTATTCGGCGCCCGTACGGGTGATGTAGTGCTCGCCGGTTTCGGCGCTGCGCTCGGCCACCTTGGCCGCCAGCAGGGAGGAGTTGGATGCCACCAGGGCGCGCAGGCTGCGCCGCTCCTGCCCCACCATCACCAGATGTGCCATGAGCCGCGCGGCCGTGACGGCGGGCTTGGGTGACAGCAGGCACTCCAGCAGTTCGCGCACGCGCAGGATGCGCTCGCGCAGCTGCCGCAGGCGAAACACCAGGCCGACCGAGATCCCGTTCTCTTCAAAATGGGTGTAAACCGTGGTGGCGGCGGCACGGCAGGCCTCCAGCCGTTCGCGCAGGCGCTGGGCAGCCTCGTTGAGCCGGTCGGGCGTGCGCAGCGCGTGCAGCACCTCCACGCGCAGGCTCTCCACGTCGCGGATCAGTGCATGAAAAGGCTGGGCGTCGCGGGCCGACTCGCTCATGCGCAGCCGCAGCTCGGGCGCAAAACCGGTGGAAAGGATCTGGCCGGCGCAGTAGGTGATGGCGTCCAGCAGGGCCTTGTGCCAGCGCGAGGGGCCGGGGGAGGCTTCGCCAGCCGTCCCTGACAGAAGGCCGACCAGGCGATTGAGCTGGGTTTCCTCCAGCGCGGCCAGCCACTGCGCATCGAACTCGCTGGGCAATGCCAGCATGAAGAGTTCGGATGCGTCGATGGTTTCCGGGCTGCCGGGCAGCAGTTTGTTGCGTACCCGCTCGGCCAGCTCGCTCACGAGGGCGGTGCGGGGCGCAAACCCGAAATCCGCCAGCAAGGTGGTGATGTCCACGTGGTCCACCAGTGTCGTCCACCACGCCTGAAGGCGCACCTGGATGTCAGGGCGGGATTGCACCGCGTCGAGAAACAGCTGCACGCGTCCCACGGCGGCCGGCACGGAATCTCGGCGCCCCCGCACCCATTCCAGCAGATGGATCAGCCACAGATGGCGGTGGGCAAGGTGTGCCTGCGGGTCCAGCGAGGACAGCAGGGTTTCCAGGTCGGTGCCCGCGGCTACGCGCCTCAATGCAGCACCCGACCGCTCAGTGGCTCTCCCGAGGGGCCGTGGTTCGTCGCCTCCAGCACAAAAAGAGGGACGGCGGTGTGAAAGGGCTCGCCGTCTTCCGTCACGCAATGGAAGGTGCCATGCATGGTGCCGCTGGCAGTGCGCAACCGGCATCCACTGGTGTATTGAAAGGATTCACCGGGTTTGAGCAGCGGCTGGTGGCCCACCACGCCCAGGCCCTTCACTTCTTCGGTGTGGCCCCTGGAGTCGCTGATGATCCAGTGGCGTGAAATCAGCTGCGCGGGCGATTCGCCGGTGTTGGTGATGGTGATGGTGTAGGCGAAGCTGTACACCCCCGTGTCCGGCGCAGACTGCTCGGGCAGGTATTCAGGCAGTACTTTCACGTCGAACTGGTACTTTGGCATGGGGCGAATGGTAACCGTGGAGATTTGCGCCCAGGGCGTGCCAGGGGGCTAAAACCCCAGACCGGCTGCGCTTTGAGACAATCGGGGGATGAGCCGCACATTCCGAATCGCCCCCTCCATCCTCTCCGCCGACTTCGCCCGCCTGGGCGAGGAAGTACGCAATGTCATTGCCGCTGGCGCCGACTGGATCCACTTTGACGTGATGGACAACCATTACGTGCCCAACCTCACCTTTGGCCCCATGGTGTGCCAGGCGCTCAAGCCCCATGCCAAGACCGTGGATGGCACGGCCGTGCCGATTGACGTGCACCTGATGATCCAGCCCGTGGATGCCCTGGCCGCAGCCTTTGCGGATGCGGGCGCCGACTACATCAGCTTCCATCCCGATGCCTCGGGCCACGTGCACCGCAGCATCCAGGCCATCCGCTCCAAGGGCGTCAAGCCCGGCCTGGTGTTCAACCCCGCCGAGCCGCTGGACGTGCTCGACTGGCTGATCGACGACATCGACCTCATTCTGATCATGAGCGTCAACCCCGGCTTTGGCGGCCAGAGCTTCATCGACTCGGCCCTGCGCAAGATCGAGGCCGTGCGCAAGCGCATCGACGCGTCGGGCAAGGACATCCGCTTGGAAGTGGACGGCGGCATCAAGACCGACAACATCCGCCGCGTGGCCGACGCGGGCGCCGACACCTTTGTGGCGGGCAGCGCCATTTTTGGCAAGCCGGACTATCGCGGTGTGATCGACGCCATGCGCCAATCGCTGGCTTGAACCAGCCATTTGCCAACGACTGGCTATATGCTATTTTATTGATAGCTGCTAACGCTTATGGGGTAAGCGCTAGCAGCCAGTTTTATTCAAATTTCTTGGGCGGTTACTGCGGGACCACAGTGGTGGTGACAGATTCCCGCAGCACGCCGCCACCGGACACAGACCCGCTGGCGGGGTCGCTCTCCACACGGCGCACACATTCAGCGCGGTCCTGCGCGTTCTGGAAGGCCTCGCAGCGCTGCGTGGCGTTGGCCATGGCAATGGGGCCAGGGTCGCTCAGCTGGCCCTTGCGGGCGGCGTCGTAGGCGTTGGTGGCGTCGCGCAGGCAGGTGGCCAGGGTGTCCTGCTTGTTGTTGGTCATGCAGGCCTGGCGCTCCTGCTCATAGCGGGCGCGGGCATCGTTGCCGGCAGTGGCAGACTGGGCCGATGCGGCTGCAGAGGCCATCAGCAGGGCTGCGGCGACGACGGGGGTGGCAATGGTGAATCGTTTCATGACAAAACTCCTGGCGACTGGCGACTGGCGACTGGCGCACTGGAAACAGGGTGGTAGATCACGCATCCGCCGGGCCTTTTGCGTGGGCCGCCAGCGGTGCGAACGGTATGGCTACAGCGTAGCCAACGCGTTTTTGTCGCCCTGTCGGACAGCGCCGAACGCAGCCGTCCGTTCTGCCGCCCCCTGCATGCCCGCCATGGGCGCTTGCAGACGGCCCACCGTTCACACCTTCTTACCCCAGCCGCTGGAAGGTGAGCGTGAAAGCCACGCCGTCCGCCGTGTTGCGCGCGCTGATAGTGCCGCCCATCTTGGCCATGTAGGTCTTGGCCACAAACAGGCCCTGGCCGCGGTGCCCGCCCTCGCTGGCCAGTGGCGGCAGGCCGGGGTCTGACACACCCAGCTCGAAGATCCGCTCCAGCAATTCCTCGGCAATGGTGGCGCCCTGGTTGGTGATCGTGGCGCTGGCCGTGGATTCCGACGCCTTCAGCGCCAACGTGATGGCCGTGCCCGCAGGCCGGTAGCGGTCGGCATTGCGCAGGATGTGTGTCACCACGTCCTCCAGTGCAAACTCGTCTGCCCGCACGATGACGGGTTCGCCATCACCCGCATACACCACCTGGTCGATGCCCGCGAAATGGGCGTTGTCCGCCACATGGCGCAAATAGGCGTCCAGGTCCAGACGCCCCGCGGTCACGTCGGCGGCCTCCAGGGCTTCGGCAGGCGATGCCGTGCCGTACAGCACATGCACGGCCTGCTGCATGCGCTGGATGTAGCGGTGTCCGGGGTCGCCAGGCGCCCCGTGCAGCACCATCAGCGACTGCAGCGGCGACATGATCTCGTGCCCCACGGCGTGCCACATGTCGCGCTCCTGCTGGGCACGCAGCTGCTCGCGGGCCAGGTCGTCCTTCACGCGCTGCAGCAGGTCGGCCAGCCCACCGGCCAGAATGCCCAGTTCGTCCGATCCGCGCAGGTCCGACACATCCAGGTCGCCCAGCCGGGGCCCGGTGTGGCCTGGCTGCACGTTGTACGACACGGCGGCCGCGCGGCGGGTGAGGGCCGTCACGCGGCGCAGCAGGCCCACCTCCACCACCAGCCAGGCCAGCGCTATCGCCCCCAGCATGGCGGGCAGGTACCACGACAGGCGGGTGGCCACGGCCGCCAGGCCCAGCTCCACCCCGCGCAGGTTGCCGGTAAACGTTACGGCGTAGTTGCCCGTGGGGGTGTCGAGGATATCGAGGCCCGAAGGAATCTCGGGCGGGCGGGCCTGGGCGCCGCTTCGCAGGTCCAGCGGCAGCCAGCTGATGAAGCGGATCAGCCACGGGGCCGAATGCTCGGCCTGTACCTCGGTGCCCTTGAGGGCGATGGCCTCGCTGTCGCTGTTGCCCAGCTTGCGGATCTGCACCCGCTCGCCGGGCAGCAGGGTGCGTGCCACCTCGGCCAGGGACGCCGCTGGCTGGGCGCCCGGGGTGTTGCTGTCAAACAGCGCGGTGCTGGTGCCCGGAGCCAGCATCTGCACCCGCAGCCGCATGGCGCCCAAGTCGTCCGGGGGCCACACCAGGGGCCGCTTCTGGAACAGCGCCTCGCGGAACAGCTCCACCGGCAGGCGGACGGAATAAAACGTGCGACGCGCGCAACCGGGCAGGGCGCCCGCCAGGTCGCGGCAGGTGCCGCTTTGCCACAGCCAGCCGCGAAAGTCCCGCACGGGCCGGGCGCGGATGTCGAGCGCCGCGTCGCCCGTGTCCACAAAACCCGTGAGCCGCCCCCGCGTGCTGACCGTGCCCTGCGGGGCCAGGGCTTCAAACGGCGCCACCCAGCGGAACTGTTCGCCCCGCATATCGAGCGCAATGAGCGCGCGGTGCACGCCGACCAGCGCCAGCACCCCGCGCTCGCGCGGCACCAGTTCGCCTGCGTAGAAGCTGCCCACCAGGTAGATGAAGCCGCCCGCGTACGGGTTGTTGCCAATTGCAGCGCACAGCGACGAACCGTCGGGGTACTGCACCGCGCAGCCCGCCATCTCTACCGCCTGCTGGGCCTTGTTCTGGTCGTCGAAATCAAGGGCCGAGTACGGCAGCAGCAAGGGCGCCAGGCCGCTGCCGGCGCGCTGAGGCTGGTGGTCGGCGTTGAGCAGCGCCAGCTGACCCGAGGGGTGGCGCAGGCGCGCCATCACCTCCGACTGGCTGCGCTCAAAGCCGTGCTGGTAGCTCTTCCAGGCACGCTCCTTTTCCTCCTGCAACAGCACCACGCTGAGCGCCACGGTGGCCAGGGCCAGCAGCAAAAACACGCTGCGGACCAGGATGCGCAGGCGGAACGCGGGCAGGCCCAGGCGGGGCATCTCCAGCGCAGGGCGGCGCAGCAGGCGCTTCATCTGCCAGTCCACCGGAAGCCGCGCATAGGGACGTTTTCAATGCCTTCGAAGCTCGGATCCACTTCGCGCAGCGCCTCGCGGATGGTGCTCACATGCTTGCGCACGTTATCGCGGTTGCGGCCGCTTTTCACCACCTCGAACAGTTCGTCGTACGACACCACCTCGCCGCTGCGCTGGTGCAGCGTGGCCAGGATGCGCTGGGCGGTCAGCGGCAGGTTGATGCGCTCGCCGCGCCAGGTGGGGGTGCGCTGCCACAGCGGGTCCAGCACCAGCGCGTCGCCCACCGGCACTGGGGCCGCGCTGGTGGGGGCCTGTGATTGCGTGGTGCGCAGGATGTCGAGAAAGGTCTCGATGAAGTCGGCCTCTTCGAACGTGGTTTTCTGCAGGTAGTCCCATGCATCGAGCGCCTTCATGATGCTGCGATAAATGGCCGCCGGCATGGCGGACACCACCAGCACCGGCGTGCCCTGGCGCAGCTTGTTGATGGCGTTGATGAGGGCCACGCCCGCATGGCGCTCGCGGCCCAGTTCGATGTCCAGCACCACCGCGTCGTAGTGCTCGCGGGCCAGCGCCGCCTCGGCCTCGTCGCGGGTGAACCACTGGTCGATGACGATGCCGCTCTTGGCACTGCGTATCCACCCGGCCAGCTGGTTGCTGGTGGGCAGGTCGTCTTCGATCACGGCAATGCGGGTCATGGGCAGGGCGGGGCAGTCAAGGGGTGGGCGGATTATCCCGGCGCCGCGCACAGGGCGGTGTGAGTTTTTCTTCCGGGGCCGGAAGGTTCACGCAGGCGGCGTGAGCGCATTGGGTGTGGCGCAGCGTTGTTGCTTCCGGGGTGAATTCGAACAATCGGTCCTCAATGAGCCTGCCACGGCGCGGCTCAGAACCGACAACAACACCGAACCTAACCGAGAGAGAGAACCACACCATGAAAGCCACCTGGAACCGCATCGTGCAGACCCTGAAGGGCCGTTCGTCCACCGCCTTGCCCGAGGCCGGCATGGAGTCCGGCCTGGAGACAGACCTGTTCGGAAGCGCGGCCGCAGCCGGCGCCGCTCCCGTGGCGCCCACCGCCCCGGTGAACTGGGCCTACCTGCTGCCCACCGCCCGCACGGTGCGCTGGCTGGCCGTGGGCACCCTGGCCGCCGCAGCCGTCCTGATGGTGGCGCGCAACCCGCCGGTGCAACACCTGGCGCAGGGCGACCTGGGCGTGCGCCTGAACCAGTTCACCGGCGCCGTGAGCCTGTGGCGTGATGGCAGCGTGTGGGTGGTGCCTGGCCTGCACACGGTGCGCGTGTTCTCGCTGCGCGATCAGAGCTACCGCCCCGAAGCCATGCGCCAGGCCACGGGCAGCGCACCGCTGCAGTCGGTAGAAGGCCTTTCGCTGGGCCTGGATTTGAGCGTGCGCTACGCCCTGGACCCCAACGCCCCCGCCGTCAAGGCCGGTAACCTGCCTGACAACGTGGGCGCCGACATCGTGGAGCCGGCCGTCCAGGGCCTGGTCTACAAGGTGTTTGCCCGCTACACGGTGCGCGAAATCTTCTCGTCCAAGCGCGCCGAGATTGCGCAGATCATCGAGACCGAACTGCGCGCCCGCCTGGCGGCCGACGGTGTCACGCTGCGCAGTGTGCAGATCGGCAAGGTGGACCTTCCCGCCGAGTACCGCCGCGGCATGGACAGCCTGCTGGCCGAAGAGCTGGCGTCCGAAAAGATGCGCTACACGCTGGAGCTGAAAGACAAGCGCGTGAAGGAGACCGAGCTGGATGCCAGCGCCGACAAGGTGCGCCGTGAAGTGGCCGCCGAGGCCGCCGCGCGCGAGCAGGTGATCGCCGCCAAGGCCCAGGAAGAAGCCATGAAGCATGTGCTGCCCTTCAAGCAGCGCCAGATCGAGCAACGCCAGCTGGAGGCCGAGGCCGAGCGCGTGGCACGCGTGAAGGCCGCCGAAGGTGCGGCACAGGCCCGCCGCATCGAAGCCAACGGCGAGGCCGACGCCCGCCAGAAGCTGGCCGAGGCCGAGGCCTACCGCATGGACCGCATCGGCAAGGTGAACGCCGAGCAGATGGCCCGCGAAGGCGCGCTGGTGACGAAACACCCGCTGCTCATCCAGAAAACGCTGGCCGACAAGCTCTCGGACAAGATCCAGGTCATCATCGCGCCGCCGCCCACCAATGGCGACTTCATCGGCGCCGCACTGCTGGGCGGCCAGCGCAACGCGCAGGCCACGGCTGCGGTGGACGACGGAATGAACACCGCCACCACCACGGAGCAATGAGCATGAAAGCCACCCTTGCAACCCTGGCGGCGGCCGTGGCCAGCGCCGCCGTCACCATCGCGGCCGAGGCCGCCCCTTTGCCTGCATCCGCCGCCCAGGGCGCCGCCATCGTGGTGCAAGACCAGGCCAGCCTGCGCGCCGCGCCGCGCGATGGTGCCCAGCAGCAGGCCAGCCTGTGGCAGGGCGAAGTGCTGGAGGTGCGTGGTGAGCGCCTCGACTATCTGCAGGTGTGGGACCACAAGCGTGAGCGCGGTGGCTTCATCCGCGCCAGCGATGTGCGCCGCGTGACGCTGACGCAGGCCGAAGGCCCCGCGCTGCTGGCCGTGATGCGCTTTGTGCAGGACACGCCGGGCGCCGAAGCACTGGGCATTGGCCTCACCGCCGCCTACCTGCAGGCCGCGCCCGCCCAGGCGCTGTCGGGTGCGGATGGCGCCCAGGCCTTCGATGCGCTGGGCACCTTTGCCGACCGGCTGGCCCGCCGTGCGTCGGCGGCCGTGCCGGGCAAGGCGTCGGGCGCCACGCTGTCTGCGCATCTGGACGTGGCCAATGGCTATGGCGTGCGATTTGCCACCTACGAGGTCGAAGGCCGCATGCAGGTCTGCTACGAGGGCGAGGCCTTTCGCCGCCTGCTGGCCATGCCGGAGGCAGATGCTGCGCAACGCGCCCGCGCCGCCCTGGCGCTGACCCGCACCGAATGCATCAACCCCGATCTGCCCGCACACGAGCGCGCCAAGGTCACCACCTGGCAGGCGGAGGTACTGGAGCGCGTGGACGTGGCGGGTCTGCCCGGCTACCTGCGCAACCGCGTGCAGATGCGCCGCGCCAGCGTATGGGGCGCCACCGCCTTCCAGCAGGCGCGCAAGAACATCGCCGACCCTGCCGTGGCGGCTGCCGCCGCACGCGCCCTGACCGAGTTCACCGGCGTCAGCCGCACCGAGCTGCCCGACGAAGACCAGAGTGCCTACAACGACGCCGCCATGCGCGTGAGCGCCGTGCGCTGGGCCCTGGTGCCCGTTGCCGCACCTGTGGCTGCTCCCGGCAATCGCCCCACGCTGCTGACCGAGCCCGGCGCCCCCGGCGAAACCTGCGTGCTGCTGGTGGACGCGCAGCACAGTGCCAAGGCCCCGCTGCTGCGCCGCTGCACCTACGGCGTGGTGTGGACGGCATCCGCCACCACCAACCGCGAGGGCACGGCCGTGGCCCTGGCCGTGCAGCCCATGGAAGGCTGGCGCGAGCTGTGGGTGCTGCGCCGGGCGGAAGGCGGCTGGCTGGCCGACGTGCTGCCGCCAGCCGCCGCCACGCCCGAAACCGGCGTCGCCGAATTCGCCGGCTGGGTGCCCGGCGGCCAGCAGATGCTGGTGGCCCGCGAAGCCCGGGGCCAGGGCCGCTACCGCAAGAGCTTTGAAGTGGTGCGCCTGGACGGCCTGACCACCGAGCGCGTGACGGGCGACGTGGCCGCACTGCCGCTCTTCCAGCGCTGGCAGGACCCGGCATGGAAGCGGCAGACGCTCAGCCTGCGATAAGGCGTCCTTACACTGGTGCCCCCTGACTCCCTGACCGCGATTCTCCCCATGACCGACTTCGCCTCGCTAGCCCCGCTCCTGTCCCGTGTGGACGCCGTCATCGTGGACCTGGATGGCACCATGGTGGACACCCTGGGGGATTTCAGCGAGGCCATCAACCGCATGCTGCAGGAGCTGGCTCTGCCCGCCATCGAGGCCAGGCACATCGAGCACATGGTGGGCAAGGGCTCGGAACATTTGCTGCGTTCAGTGCTAAAACATGTTCTAGCGCTTGATGGTAGTGCGCAAGATGCTATAAAAATTGAAGCACGCTACCCGGCGGCCTGGGCCAGCTACCAGCGCCACTATCTGGCCATCAATGGCCAGTTCGCCGGGGTCTATGGTGGTGTGCAGGAGGGCATGAAGGCACTGCGCGCCCGGGGGCTGCGCCTGGCCTGCCTGACCAACAAGCCCACGGATTTTGCGGTGCCGCTGCTGCAGGCCAAGGGCCTGGACGGATACTTCGAGCACGTGTTTGGTGGTGACGCCTTTGAACGCAAGAAGCCCGACCCGTTGCCCCTCATCAAGACCTGCGAAGCGCTGGGCACCGCACCCGCGCGCACGCTGATGCTGGGCGATTCCAGCAACGATGCACAGGCGGCGCGCGCCGCAGGCTGCCCGGTGGTTCTGGTCACCTACGGCTACAACCATGGCCAGCCGGTGCGATCGGTGGATGCCGACGGCTTTGTCGATTCGCTGCTGCAGCTGGCCTGAACACCTCTGAACGAGTCTGCCCAAACCCGCCCGTACCGCAAATACGCACGCCCCCTGCGTGGGCCATGGCTGGGCTTTGCGTCTGGATGGCGCCGGCAGGTGCAGCCTGCGTGGGCACACCGGCTTCATTCACACCGGCTAAGCGGGCCGAGCCCCATCCTGCGTCTTCAGGCGGACAACTGGCGCGGCGCCGCGCTGCGGTAGTCGAGCCGGGATGCCGGGGCGCTGCCGCCGCTGCGTTGGGGGGCGGCCATAGCATCCCCCGGGTGGCTGGCGCCGGCTGAGAGGCGGAAAACGGCCACGGCATCCACCAGCTGCCCCGCCTGCGTCTTCAAGCTGTCGGCCGCCGCGGCGCTTTGTTCCACCAGGGCAGCGTTCTGCTGGGTGGCCTGGTCCATCTGCGTGATGGCCTCACCCACCTGCGAGACGCCCTGGCTCTGCTCGCTGCTGGCCGCGCTGATCTCGCCCATGATGTCGGTCACGCGCCGGATGGCGCCCACCACCTCGGTCATGGTGGCGCCGGCCTTGTCCACCAGGGCGGTGCCGCGTTCCACGCGTTCCACGCTGGTGCCGATCAGTCCCTTGATTTCCTTGGCGGCCTCGGCGCTGCGCCCGGCCAGGCTGCGCACTTCTCCGGCCACCACGGCAAAGCCTCGGCCCTGCTCACCGGCGCGCGCAGCCTCCACGGCAGCGTTCAGTGCCAGGATGTTGGTCTGGAAGGCAATGCCGTCGATGACGCTGATGATGTCGGCAATCTTCTTGCTGCTGTCGTTGATGCCCTTCATGGTCTCGACCACTTCGGCCACCACATTGCCGCCCTGCTGGGCCACGGTTGATGCGCTCATGGCCAGCTGGTTGGCCGTGCGCGCGTTGTCGGCGTTCTGGCGCACGGTGGAGCCCAGCTGCTCCATGGAGGCGGCCGTCTGCTGCAGCGCGGAAGCTTGCTGCTCTGTGCGGGCCGACAGGTCGTTGTTGCCCGTGGCGATCTCGACGCTGGCGGTGGCCACGCCCTCGGCGTTGTGGCGCACATTGCCCACGATGGTGGACAGCCGCGACTGCATGGTGGCCAGCGCCTGCAGCAGTTGCGCGGTCTCGTCGTTGCCACTGGCGTCAATCGGATGGGTCAGGTCACCGTCTGCAATGTTTTCTGCCGCCTGCTTGCCCCTTTGCACGGGTTGCACGATGGAGCGCGTCACGGTGAATGCCAGCAGGGCGCCCAGTGCCACGGCAATCAGCGTGCCCACGCCCAGCAGCACCTGGCTGGCCTTGGCCAGGGTGCTGGTGTCGGCCTGGCTGTCGGCCAGCTCGGTGCCCATGGCGGTGCGCAGGTTGTCCAGGGATTTCAGGTAAGCATCGGCCAGTGGGCGCAGGTCCTTGTCTACCAAGGCAGGGACGTTGGGCTCACCGCCCCGATGCAGCTCGCGGATTTCGGCAAGTTTCTCGGTGTAGGCCTTGCTGGCTGCGGCAATGGTGGCCAGCTGTGCGCGGTTCTTGTCGCCTTGCACCAGGGCGTCGATGCGCTTGACCTTGGCTTCGATGCCGCTGGCCGTGGCCTGCGTGTCGGCCGTGAGCTTGTCCATATAGTCCCGGTCAATCGCCTTGAGGAACGCTTCGGTGCGCACCCAGTTCAGGCGAATGTCGGAGGCCCAGTCTTCCACCAGCGTCTGCTGCTCGATCTCCTGGGTGGCGACCCTTTCGCTGGCCGCCTGCAGGCTGGCGATGCGCCACATGCCGGTCGCGGCGATCAGCGCGGTAATGAGCAGGATGGCGCCAAACGATGCGCCCAGGCGCATGCCGACGGAAAAGTTGCTGAGTTTCATGGTGGTGGCTGGCGCGAAAAGGGTCGGGGGCGGGAGCGCTGAGGGGGTTGCACCGGGAATGGCACGCGGGTGGCTGGACGCAATGGCCACTCGCGGGGGTGGTGCAAAGTGGCCTGCGGGGCGGCGGAAACCTTGGTGTGCAGATTACGCCCCCCGAAGTGCGTCGACTGTCGGAAGGGTGACAGCCTGCAGGTTGCGGGGGGCGGGTTTTTCCGTAGCGGCGTGCTCAGCCGGGGGTTTTGCCCAGCAATGCATCCTTGAGCTTCCAGTCTGCCGGAGCGTTGCCCAGCCAGATGCCCATCAACGCATTGAAGAATTCTGGCTCCTTGAAGGGCTCGCCCTGCGGTTTGCCTTTCACGGTGATCACCGTGCCAGTGCCCGGGATCCAGTCGATCATGAACTGGTCTCCTGCCTGCAATTTCTTGTGATCCGAGAAGATCTGGCTCATGCGCAACACGCCCGGGATCAGCTTGGAGAACGCGGCGCGGTCCATGTTGTCTTCCATCCCGCGAGAGAACAGCTTGCCCAGTTCGGTCGAGTCGATTTCGCGCAGCATCGTGATGCTCAGGCGCTTGGGCCCTTTGAGGGCTGCAACGTCCCGCGCAGTCTCTGTTTTCTTCTCCAGATAGAGCCCGGCGGTGTACACCCTGAACACGGCTTTGTAACGAACCCCTGCGCCGTTGAGCTGCAAGGTGCTGCCCCCGACACTGGTGGTTTCGTCGTACTTCACATCGGCCACAGTGATGGGCTGGGCCATGGCGGCGGCTGCGAGGGTGCAGGAAGCAGCCAGCAAGGCGCATCGGGACAGGAATTTCATGCGCGGCTCCTAAAAAAAGACCGGTCGTTCGTTTCAAATTGTTGCAGCGCTCGCGAATCTCCACAACAGGGTTTTCGATGGGTTGTGCGCCGCCCGTTTGAGCGACATCAAACCATGGTTGCAAGAAAGCTTTGCTACACTTTGCCCCATGTTCATTCACCACGTGTTCATCACAGGTTGCAGCGACCGGGGAGCCTGGCCCTGGCGCCAGCCTGCCGCATTGAACGCCTGATGGCACCTGGGCAACCGCCCCAGCGTGCACCCGTGGCCTCCACCCCGATGCGGTGAGGCCGATCGAATGGACCGCAGCGCCCCTTTTTTCCTGCACAGGGACACGCGCTGCGACTGCTGGGAGCCCTCCCCGTGATCACAGAACTTGAATTCAAAAGCCTGGCCAGCGAAGGCTACAACCGTATTCCGCTCATGGCCGAGGCCTTTGCGGACCTGGAAACCCCCCTCTCGCTCTACCTGAAGCTGGCGCACACCAAGGACGGCGGCAAGCACAGCTTTCTGCTCGAATCCGTGGTGGGCGGCGAGCGCTTCGGGCGCTACAGCTTCATTGGCCTGCCCGCACGCACCCTGCTGCGCGCCAGCGGTTTTGGCGCAGAGGCCAAGACCGAAGTGGTAACCGATGGCCGGGTGGTGGAGACTGCCGAGGGCAACCCGCTCGACTTCATTGATGCCTACCAGAAACGCTTCAAGGTGGCCCTGCGCCCCGGTCTGCCGCGCTTTTGCGGTGGCCTGGCGGGTTACTTCGGCTACGACGCAGTGCGCTACATCGAAAAGAAGCTGGAGACCACCTGCCCGCCCGACACCCTGGGCTGCCCCGACATCCTGCTGCTGCAGTGCGAGGAGCTGGCCGTCATCGACAACCTTTCGGGCAAGCTCTACCTCATTGTCTACGCCGACCCGGCCCAGCCCGAGGCGTATGCCAAGGCCAAGAAGCGCCTGCGCGAACTGAAAGAGCAGCTCAAGTATTCGGTGAGCGCCCCGGTGGTCAAGGCCACCGAAAGCCACCCCGCCCAGCGCGACTTTGCCAAGGCCGATTACCTCGCCGCCGTCAATCGCGCCAAGGAGCTGATCGCCGCGGGTGACTTCATGCAGGTGCAGGTGGGCCAGCGCATCCACAAGCGCTATACCGAAAGCCCGCTCTCCCTGTACCGCGCGCTGCGTTCGCTGAACCCGTCGCCGTACATGTACTTCTACGATTTTGGCGACTTCCATGTGGTGGGCGCCAGCCCCGAAATTCTGGTGCGCCAGGAGAAGACCGACGAAGGCACCAAGGTCACCATCCGCCCCCTGGCCGGCACCCGCCCGCGCGGCGCCACGCCCGAGAAGGACAAGGCCACCGAGGTCGAGCTCATCAACGACCCCAAGGAACGCGCCGAGCATGTGATGCTGATCGACCTGGCGCGCAACGACATCGGCCGCATCGCGAAAACCGGCACGGTGAAGGTGACCGAGGCCTTTGCGGTGGAGCGCTACAGCCACGTGATGCACATCGTGAGCAACGTGGAAGGCATCCTCAACGATGGCATGACCAGCATGGACGTGCTCAAGGCCACTTTCCCGGCCGGCACCCTGACCGGCGCGCCCAAGGTGCACGCCATGGAACTCATTGACCAGCTCGAGCCCACCAAGCGCGGCCTGTACGGCGGCGCCTGCGGGTATCTCAGCTACGCGGGCGACATGGATGTGGCCATCGCCATCCGCACCGGCATCATCAAGAACGGCACGCTCTATGTGCAGGCCGCTGCGGGCGTGGTGGCCGATTCGGTGCCCGAGCTGGAATGGAAGGAAACCGAGCACAAGGCCCGCGCGCTGCTGCGCGCCGCCGAACTGGTCGAGGAGGGACTGGAATGACCCGCGCCATTTCCCGAACCAAACACTGCGCCACGATGCAGGACGTACGCCGCGAGGTGGATGCGCTGGACGACGTGCTGGTGCCCCTGCTGGTCGAGCGCGTGGGCTACATGACCCAGGCCGCGCGCATCAAGCAAGGCGTGGAACAGGTGCGCGATGAAGCGCGCATTGAGGCCATCGTGGCCCGCGTGCGCGAACGCGCCCAGGCCGAAGGTGGCGATGCCGACGTGATCGAAGCCATCTACCGCAGCCTCATGGAAGCCTGCATTGCCTATGAACACCGCGAGTTCGCCCGCCTGCGCGAGCCCGCCACTGCCGGGAGCGCCGCATGACAACAAAACTCTTGATGGTCGACAACTACGACAGCTTCACCTACAACATCGTTCAGTACTTTGGTGAACTGGGCGCCGAGGTCGAGGTGTTCCGCAACGACGAGATCACCGTGGCCGAGATCGAGGCGCGCCTGAACGCTGGTCAGCTCGACCGCCTGGTCATCTCGCCCGGCCCTTGCTCACCTGCGGAGGCCGGTATCTCCGTGGCAGCGATTGAGCACTTTGCGGGCAAGCTGCCCATCCTGGGCGTGTGCCTGGGCCACCAGGCCATTGGCGCAGCGTTCGGCGGCAACATCATCCGTGCGCAGGAGCTGATGCACGGCAAGACCAGCGTCATCACCACCACACAAAAGGGCGTGTTTGCGGGTCTGCCCGAGAAGTTCACGGTGAACCGTTACCACTCGCTGGCCATCGAGCGCGCCACCTGCCCCGACGTGCTCGAAGTGACCGCTTGGACCGACGACGGCGAAATCATGGGCGTGCGCCACAAGACGCTGCCCATCGAAGGCGTGCAGTTCCACCCCGAGAGCATCCTCACCGAACACGGCCACGCCATGCTCCAGAACTTTCTGGAGCAGCGCGCGTGAACTTCATCGATCTCCACCAGTTGGTGATCTTCATCGCCGCAGGCTGGCTGCTGAACCTCACGCCCGGGCCCGATGTGCTCTACATCGTCACCAACGCACTCAAGTCCGGGACGCGCGCGGGCATCGTGGCGGGGCTGGGCATCACGGCGGGGTGTTTTGTGCACATCTTTGCCGCGGCGGTGGGTGTGGGCGCGCTGCTGGCCACCTCGGCCACAGCGTTCACCGTGCTCAAGTGGATCGGTGCGGCGTATCTCATGTGGATGGGTGTGCGCATGCTGCTGGCAAAGCCCGGAGCCGATGGGGGCAACAGTGCAGCGCTGGCGGCTGCGCAGGCGGCCCCTGCGCCGCACACGCCGCTTCGCAAGGTGTTCCTCGGCGGCTTCTGGACCAACGTGCTCAACCCCAAGGTCGCCATCTTCTTCCTGGCCTTTGTGCCGCAGTTCATTGCGCCGGGCGCGGACAACAAGGCGTTGGCCTTTGTGCTGCTGGGCGTGCTGTTCAACGTCAACGCCATCCCCGTCAACACGGGCTGGGCGCTGGCAGCGTCGTGGATGGCCCGCCGCGCCACGGCCCTGCAGCGCGGCATGCACTGGCTGGACCGCGCGGCGGGTGCCATGTTCATCGGCTTCGGACTCAAACTGGCCTTTACCGATCCACCGGCGGCCTGACCGCCAACCCAGGAGACACCGTCATGTCCATCACCCCCCAGGAAGCGCTGCAGCGCACCATCGAGCACCGCGAAATCTTTCACGACGAAATGCTGCACCTGATGCGCATGATCATGAGCGGCGATCTCTCGCCCCTCATGACCGCAGCCATCATCACCGGCTTGCGCGTGAAGAAGGAAACCATCGGCGAGATCACCGCTGCAGCCCAGGTCATGCGCGAGTTTTCCACCAAGGTCCACGTGCCGGATAGCAAGCACCTGGTCGACATCGTGGGCACGGGCGGCGACGGCGCCAACACCTTCAACATCTCCACCTGCTCGATGTTCGTGGCCGCCGCAGCGGGCGCCAAGGTCAGCAAACATGGCGGCCGGGGCGTGTCCAGCAAAAGCGGCAGCGCCGATGTGATGGAAGCCCTGGGCATCCACATCAACCTCAAGCCCGAGCAGATCGCCCAGTGCATCGCAGAAGTCGGCATCGGCTTCATGTTTGCGCCCAACCACCACCCGGCCATGAAGAACGTGGCCCCGGTGCGCAAGGAGCTGGGCGTGCGCACCATCTTCAACATCCTGGGCCCGCTCACCAACCCGGCCGGGGCACCCAACATCCTGATGGGCGTGTTCCACCCCGACCTCGTCGGCATCCAGGTGCGCGCGCTGCAGCGCCTGGGCGCGGAGCATGCCATGGTGGTCTACGGCCGCGACGGCATGGACGAAGTGAGCCTGGGCGCTGCCACTTTGGTGGGTGAGTTGAAAAACGGCCAGATCACCGAGTACGAAATCCACCCCGAGGACTTCGGCCTGCCCATGGCCAGCAACCGTGCGCTCAAGGTCGAAACGCCCGAGCAGTCGCGCGAGATGCTGATCGGCGTGCTCAAGGGCGAGCCCGGCGCAGCGCAAGACATCGTCTGTCTGAATGCGGGCGTGGCGCTGTACGCGGCCAATGTGGCCGAATCAGTGCCCGCAGGGCTGGCCAAGGCGCGTGCCGCCATCGCATCGGGCGCCGCGCTGGCCAAGCTGGAGCAGATGGTCACGCGCACCCATGAACTGGCCGGCGCTGCCGCGTGACAACACCCACCACCAAGGTTTTCCCATGAGCGACATCCTGAACAAGATCGTGGCCGTCAAGCACGAAGAAGTGGCCGCCGCCAAAAAGCGCCTGTCCTTTGAAGCCATGCGCGCCGACGCCGAGAGCCGTGTGCTCACGCGCGACTTTGAAGGCGCGCTGCGCGCCAAGATCGCCAAGGGCCAGGCGGCGGTGATTGCCGAGATCAAGAAGGCCAGCCCCAGCAAGGGCGTGCTGCGTGCCAACTTCGAGCCCGCCGACATTGCCCAGAGCTACATGGAAGGCGATGGCAAGGTCAGCGCGGCCTGCCTGTCGGTGCTGACCGACCGCCAGTTCTTCCAAGGCCAGCCCGACTACCTCAAGCAGGCCCGCGCCAGCACCTTGCTCCCCGTGCTGCGCAAGGACTTCATGGTGGACGCGTACCAGATCTACGAATCGCGCGCCATGGGCGCCGACGCCATCCTGCTGATTGCGGCCTGCTTGGACGACGCGCAGATGGCCGACTTCGAGGCCATCGCGCGCAGCCTGGACATGGCCGTGCTGGTGGAGGTGCACGACCGCCCCGAGCTGGAGCGCGCGCTCAGGCTCAAGACCCCGCTGGTCGGCATCAACAACCGCAACCTGCGCACGTTCGAGGTCACGCTGGACACGACGCTCGGCATGTTGAAAGACGTGCCGGCCGACCGCCTGCTGGTTACCGAATCCGGCATCCTGAAGCCCGCCGACGTGAAGACCATGCGCGACGCGGGCGTGCACGCCTTCCTGGTGGGCGAGGCCTTCATGCGCGCCGACGACCCCGGCCTGGCGCTGGCCAAGCTCTTCGGTTGAGCCGATTGAAAACTCCTGTTTTGATAGCTGCTAGCGCTTGATGGTAAAGCGCTGGAGCCTGTTTTGACCATGAATTCGCATCCGCAGACTGCCACCCAGCTCCAGAGTGCCAACCCGGCCGACTGGCCCGTGGCGCCGGGCTGGCAGCCGCTGGTGGATGGGTTCTTTGCCGGTGGCCGCGGCCAGGCGCTGCTCGCGTTCCTGCAGGCGCGGTTGCAGGCGGGGGCGGTGATCTTTCCGCCCCAGCCCCTGCGCGCGCTGAGTCTCACACCGCCCGACGCGGTGCGCGTGGTCATCCTGGGGCAAGACCCATACCACGGCCGCGGGCAGGCCGAGGGGCTGGCTTTTTCGGTGGCGCCCGGCGTGCAGCTGCCTCCCTCGCTGCGCAACATTTTCAAGGAGATGCAGCGCGACCTGGGTACCCCGTTTCCGGCCTTTCCCGAGCCCGGCGGCAGCCTGGTGACGTGGGCCTGCAACGGCGTGCTGCTGCTCAACACCGGCCTCACGGTGGAAGAGGGCCAGCCCGCCAGCCACGCGGGCAAGGGCTGGGAGCAGCTCACCGACGCCGTCATCCGCCATGTGGCCGAGGGCCCGCGCCCGGTGGTGTTCATGCTGTGGGGGGCGCACGCGCAGGGCAAGCGTGCGCTGATCCCGCAGGACAAGGGGCACCTCGTGCTCATGTCCAACCACCCCTCGCCGCTGTCGGCGCTGCGCCCGCCGGTGCCTTTCATTGGCAACGGGCACTTTGGCAAGGCGCGGGATTTTCGCCAACAGCAGGAAGGGGGCTCAGTGCCGCATGGGGCCGGCATCTTTGAACTTGAACCACTCCCGTTCGGGCTGAGCTAGTCGAAGCCTTTCGCGGCGCTTCGACAAGCGAGCGTGAACGGTTTGACGTGGATTGATCCCGACTCAATGGGGCCCGACGCTGCCTGGCAGCCGCTCCCTGAGCAGCTCCAGAAACGCCTGCACGGCCACCGGCAGGCTGCGCCCGGCCAGCGTCTGCACCTCCACATCGCGAAAATCCATGCCCTGGTCGCTGATGGGCAGGGCCACGATGGCGCCCTCGGCCACCAGGTGGCGCACGGCGATCTCGCTGGCCACCGACACGCCGCCGCCGTGCAGCACAAAGTGGATCACCGTCTTGGCGTGGTTGCTGATCAGCACCGGCGCCAGTTGCAGCCCCAGGCGGCTGCACACGATGTCGATCATCTGCCGCACCGTGGTTTCTGCCGGTGGCAGCGCCAGCGGGTAGCGCGTCAGCTCGGCGATGGTGACGCTGCCTTGGGTTGCGAGCGGGTGGCCGGGCAGCACCAGCGCCAGCACGGGGGCGCTCTGGCGGTAGGCCACCGCGATGTCCTTGTGCGGCGCGCGGCTGAAGCACAGGCCAATGTCGGCCGCGCCGCTGCGCACGGCGTCGGGCACCTGGGCCGTGGGCAGCGCGATGACGCTGAACTCGATGCCCACGTGCGTGCGCTGAAACTCCACGCACAGGCGCGGCACCAGCTCGTTGGCAAAGGCGTCAGACGTGGCCAGGCGCACCTGCCCGGCACGCAGGCCCTGCAGCGCGCCGATCTCGCCCAGGGCGCGCTCGGCGTCCAGCACTGTGCGGCGGGCGTGCACGGCCAGAATCTCGCCCGCCGCTGTCAGCACCATGCCGCGCGGGTGGCGCTCGAACAGCGGCGTGCCCAGCTGGGCCTCCAGCCCGGCGATCTGGCGGCTCAGCGCAGACGCGGCCACGTGCAGGCGGGCGGATGCCTCGGTGAGCGATCCGCTCTGCGCCACTTCCAGAAAGTAACGCAGGGTGGTGTCTTGCAGCAGGTGCGCGCGTGGCGGTGGGGGCGTGGGTGTGGGAGTCATGGCAGTCCTGCTCCAGTATCCATCGGTTTGCCGTAACAGCAAAGCTGGTTGCTCATTTGCTGGTGGTAAAGCAAGGCAGAGCTTCCTAAGATGGGCCCGTTCCGCAGCGCGCGGGCGGTGCCTGCAACCTGGGGTCCGGGCCTGCGCTTCCTTTTTTCCGACGGTCGTCGTCCTGTTCTGGAGTGCTTTGTATGCGTCTTGTTTCCTGGAGTCTTGGCGTGCTGGGCCTGGCCGGCCTGCTGGCATCTGTTTCCACCGCGCATGCACAGGCTGCGGCGTGGCCTGACCGGCCCGTGCGCGTGATCGTGCCGTTTCCGGCCAGTGGCGCCACCGACCTGGTGGCCCGCGTGGTCACCCAGCGTGTGGCCACTGACCTGGGCCAGCAGATGGTGGTGGACAACAAGCCCGGCGCGGGCGGCACCATCGGCACGGCCGAAGCCGCCAAGGCAGCGCCTGACGGCTACACCCTGCTGCTGACCACCAGCAGCACGCACGCGATTTCGCCCCACCTCATGCCCAAGCTGGCGTACGACCCGCGCAAGGACTTTGTGCCGGTGGCCCATGTGGCCGACGCGCCCAGCGTGGTGCTGGTCACCAACTCGTTGCCCGTCAAGACCGTGGCCGAGCTGATCGCCTACGGCAAGGCCAACCCCGGCAAGCTCAACTACGCCACCAGCGGCAACGGCACCATCGTGCACCTGAACACGGCGGCCTTCAGCGCCCAGGCGGGTGTGGAGATGACGCACATCCCCTACAAGGGCACGGCCCTGGCCATTCCGGACCTGATTGCCGGGCAGACGCATGTGCTGTTTGATTCGCTGCCCACCGGCATGCCCCACGCCAAGGCGGGCCGCCTGCGCGCCATCGCCGTCACCAGCGAAAAGCGCAGCGCCCTCGCGCCCGAGTTGCCCACGCTGGCCGAATCCGGCCTGCCCGGCTATTCGTCGGTGACCTGGTTTGGTGTGTACCTGCCTGCAGGCGCGCCGGCGGCGCTGGTCGACAAGGTGCACAAGGCCTTTGCCAAGGCCGTGCAGGCGCCCGAGGTGGCCGAGAGCCTGGCCAAGCTGGGTGTGGAACCCGCAGCGCCCAGCACCCCGGCACAGTTTGGCGCCATGGTGCAGTCCGACAGCAGCCGCTGGGCGGCTGTGATTCGGCAACACAAAATAGTGGTGGAGTGACATCCCCCTGAGCGGCTTTGCCGCTTCCCCCTTCTCTCGAATGGCGTTGCCATTCGGGAAGGGGGACGACGCCCTCGGTTCGGGGCGGCCCTTCCTCGGCGTCCCTCGCCTTGGGTCGCGCCAGTTTCAAGCAGCTCGCCGCGTGCGGGCAACAGAGTCAGAACGCTATGAACACCCCATCTCTCGACTGGTCCCTTCCCTATGCCTCCCACCGCAGCGCGGTCATGGGGCGCAATGTGGTTTCCACCTCGCAGCCGTTGGCCGCGCAGGCGGGGCTGCGCATGCTGCTCGCCGGGGGCAATGCGGTGGACGCCGCGATTGCCGCCGCCATGGCGCTCACGGTGGTGGAGCCCACGGGCTGTGGCCTGGGCAGCGACGGGTTTGCCATCGTGTGGGACGGCAAGGAGCTGCACGGCCTCAATGCCTCGGGCCGCTCGCCTGCGGCGTGGACGCCGGAGTATTTCGAGAAGCTGGGCGGCATCCCTGAGACGGGCTGGAACGCCGTCACAGTACCGGGCGCCGTGTCCGCCTGGGTGGCGCTTTCCAGGCGACTGGGCAAGCTGCCGTTTGCGCAGCTGGCGCAGCCCGCCATTGATTACGCACGCAACGGCTTTCCGGTGTCGCCCACCATTGCCAGACTGTGGGCGCTGGGTGCGGCCAAGTTGGGGGCGCAACCGGGCTTTGCCGAGTGCTTCATGCCCGGCGGGCGCACACCGGTGGCGGGCGAAATCTTTCGCAGCGAAGCCCACGCGCGCACGCTGGAGCTGATTGCCGAAACCGAGGGCGAGGCCTTTTACCGCGGCGTGATTGCCGAGCGCATGGCCGCCCATTCGCAGGCCCACGGCGGCGCCATGACGGTGGCCGACCTGGCCGCGCACCAGGCCGACTGGGTGGGCACGATCAGCCAGCGCTTTGGCGATTCCGTGATCCATGAAATTCCGCCCAACGGCCAGGGCATCGCCGCACTGATGGCGCTGGGCATGCTCGATGCCCATGGCGTGGGCCAGCACCCCGTGGACGATATCGAGACCGTGCACGCCAGCATCGAGGCCATGAAGCTCGCCTTTGCCGACCTGCACCAGTACAACGCCGACATCGACGCCATGCACGTCACGCCCGCCGAGCTGCTGCACCCCGACTACCTGAAAAGCCGCGCCGCCCTGATCGACCCCGAGCGCGCGGGCGATCCCGGGCACGGCGCCCCACGCCCCGGCGGCACCGTGTACCTGGCGGCGGCAGACAGCCAGGGCATGATGATTTCGTTCATCCAGTCCAACTACATGGGCTTTGGTTCGGGCGTGGTGGTGCCGGGCACTGGCATCAGCCTGCAGAACCGCGGCCACAACTTCAACCTGGTGCCGGGCCACGCCAACCAGGTGGCGCCGGGCAAGCGCCCCTCGCACACCATCATTCCGGCGTTTGCCATGCATGCCGACGGCACGCCCCAGATGGCCTTCGGTGTGATGGGCGGCCCCATGCAAAGCCAGGGCCACACGCAGATGGCGCTGCGCGTGCTGCGCTACGGCCAGAACCCGCAGGCCGCTGTCGATGCCCCGCGCTGGCGCATCACCGGCGGCAAGGGTGTGTCGGTAGAGCTGGGGTTCGACCCCGCCGTGGTGGCCGCGCTGCGCGCGCGCGGGCACGAGGTGACGGTGGAAGAGGGCACTGGCGTGTTCGCCTTTGGTGGCGCGCAGCTGGTGCTCAGGAACGGCAACACCTACATCGCCGGTTCCGACCCGCGCAAGGACGGGCACGCGGTGGCGCACTGATCGCACCCGTTTGGTATCAAAACAATAGCTGCTGGCGCTTATCCAGTAAGCGCCAGAGCCTGATTTGACTCATATTTTCAGGCGGCAGGCACCGGCGGCGCACGCTCCAGCAGCATCGCGTCGCCGTAGCTGAAGAAGCGGTACTGCTGCGCAATCGCATGCCGGTACAGGCCCATGATGTGGGCATACCCCGCAAACGCGCTCACCAGCATCATCAGCGTGCTCTTGGGCAGGTGGAAGTTGGTGATCAGCACATCCACCACCTGGAACGCAAAGCCCGGCGTGATGAAGATGTTGGTGTCGCCCGAGGTGAGGCCGGAGCGGGCCCAGGATTCGAGCGTGCGCACGGTGGTCGTGCCCACGGCCACCACGCGGCCGCCGCGCTGGCGGCAACGCTCCAGCGCGGCCAGCGTGGCCAGCGGAATCTCATACCACTCGCTGTGCATCTGGTGCTCGGCCAGGTTTTCGGTCTTGCAGGGCTGGAAGGTGCCTGCGCCCACATGCAGCGTGACGCTGGCGCGCTCGATGCCGCGCGCCGCCAGGTCGTCCAGCACGCCTTCGTCAAAGTGCAGCGCGGCCGTGGGCGCGGCCACGGCGCCGGGGTTGCGGGCGAACACGGTCTGGTAGCGCTGGCTGTCTTCCGCCTCGTCAGGGTCATGGTCGGTGTTTTGCTGGCGCTCGATGTAGGGCGGCAGCGGCAGGTGGCCGTGGCGGTCCATCAGCTCCCAGGGCGACTCGCCCGCCGGGCCGTGCAGCGCAAAGCGGAACAGCGGGCCGTCCTCGGTGGGCCAGCGGCCCAGCAGCTGCGCGTCAAAGCCACCCGCCTGGCGGCCACCGGCCATGTGCACCACGCTGCCGGGCAGGGGCTTCTTGCTGACCTTCATGTGGGCCACGACTTCGTTGCCCGGGTTACCCGACTCGGCGGGCAGCACGCGCTCGATCAGCAGCTCCAGCTTGCCGCCGCTGGCCTTCTCGCCAAAGATGCGCGCCTTGACCACGCGCGTGTCGTTGAAGATGAGCAGATCGCCCTCGCGCAGCAGGCCGGGCAGCTCGCGGAAGATTCGGTCTACCGGTTGCATCGCTCTGCCGTCCAGCAGGCGCGAGGCACTGCGCTCGGGCGCGGGGTGCTGGGCAATGAGTTCGGGGGGCAGCGAGAAGTCGAAGTCGCTGAGGGTGAACACGCGGGGAGCGTGGGGCGCGCTGGCTGCGCCGGGGGAAAAATCAGTCATCGTGCTTGAGGGCCGAACGGGCCCGTGCCAAGGTAAAAATTGCGGAAGGCACGATTGTCCCACGGGGCTGTGCGCCCCCCGGGCGGCTATGGCTGGGTTGTGAAGGCCACGGGCGCGGGCACGCTGTGCACCAGCCGCTGCACATCATCGGCCTGGGCCAGGGTGGTGCCCGGGTGCAGCAACGCCGCGGCACCTGCGGCCACGCCCCAGCGCAGCGCCTCGGCAGGTGCATCGCCCCGGTCCAGCGCCCACACCAGCGCTGCCAGAAAGCAGTCCCCCGCGCCCGTGGTGCCGGTGGTGGCGGGCACGTTCAGGGCGGGCGCCTGCCACACGCCCTCGCGCGTGGCCAGCACGGCGCCTTGCTCGCCCACGGACAAAGCCACAATCCCTGCGGCGCCGCTGTGCACCAGCGACTGGGCGGCCTGGCACCAGTCGGCCGCCTGGGCCAGCGGCTGCTGCATCGCCTCCCGCAGTTCGCGCAGACTGGGTTTGACCAGCGCCACACCCGCCCGCAGTGCGGCGGCCAGCGCCGGGCCCGAGGTGTCGACGACCACGCGCACGCCCCGGGCCGTGAGGGCCCGTGCCAGCCGGGCGTAAAAGTCATCGGGCACGCCGGGCGGCAGGCTGCCGCTGGCAATGAGCCAGCGGGGCGGAGCCTGCAGCGCCATCAGCGCATCCAGGCAGGCCTGCCATTCCGCCGCTTGCAGCGTGGGGCCCGGGAGCACAAAGCGGAATTCTTCGCCCGTGCCGGTTTCCACCACCGAAAAGTTCTCGCGCGTGTCGCCGGCAATCGGCTGTAGTGCCGTGGCCACGCCCTCCTCGGCCAGCAGCTGCTGCACCTGTGCCCCGGCCGCACCACCGGCCAGCGCCCAGGCCTGCACGTCCGCGCCCAGCCGGTGCAGCAACCGCGCCACGTTGATGCCGCCGCCGCCCGCAAAGCGCTGCACCGGGCCGCAGCGCAGCTTGTGGGTGGGGGCCACGCGCTCGGTGGTGGTGGCCAGGTCGAGCGCGGGGTTGGGTGTCAGTGTGAGCAGGGTGGGCATGGGCGGTGACTACCAGACTTTGTCGGTAAAGCCCGACCATAGCTCGTTCAGGTCCGGAAAGCGCCACTTGTCCGGGTCTTCGCGCGCGACGATCTTCTCGGCGCAACCCGGCGCGGCCAGGTTCACCATTTCGGGCGGGATGCGCAGGTCGGACTTGGTCGAGAAAAACACCTTGACCATGGGGGCCGTAAGGGCGGTGGGCGATTGCTCGGTCACCACCCCGATGCGCCCCGACGTCAGCCGCACCAGCGAGCCCACAGGGTAGATGCCGATGCTTTTGACAAATGCCTGGAAGATGCGCGCGTCGAAATGGTCCTGGGTCCACTCGGCCATGCGGCGCAGCGACTCGGCCGGGTCCCAGCCGCGCTTGTAGGGCCGGTCGGAGGTCACGGCGTCGTACACGTCGCAAATCGCCGTCATGCGGGCGATCACGCTGATGCCGTCGCCCTTGAGCTTGTCGGGGTAGCCCGAGCCGTCCACCTTTTCGTGGTGGTGCAGGCAGGCGTCCAGCACCGCGTCAGGCACGTTGCCGCCTTCCTTGAGCATGTGGTAGCCCTCCACCGGGTGGCTGCGCACCACGGTGAATTCCTGGTCGGTGAGCTTGCCGGGCTTGTTGAGCACTGCCAGCGGGATGGCCGCCTTGCCCAGGTCGTGCAGCAGGCCCGCCATGCCGGCCAGTCGCTGCTGGTCTTCCTTGAGCTTGAGCTGCTTGGCCAGGGCCACCATGAGCGCGCACACCGCCACCGAGTGCATGTAGGTGTAGTCGTCGGCCGTCTTCAGCCGCGCCAGGCTGATGAGCGCACCGGGGTTGCGGGTGACGGAGTCGGAGATTTCCTCCACCAGGTTCTGTGCCGTTGCAGAGTCCACCGCGCGGCCCATGCGGGCCTCGCTGAACATCGAGACCATGGCCTCCTTGGACTTCACGCAGATGGCAGCGGCCTTCTGGAGTTCGCTGTGCATGTCGGCCGGTTTGCGGTCCCGCTTGGGCGGCGGGGGCGGCGAGGGCAGCTTGACCTTGATGGGGGGGAGCTCCTCCAGGCGGCTGAAGTCGGTCTCGATCTGCGCATCCACCTCTTCACGCGACAACGACGCGGTGCCTTCCGCCACGTCCAGCCCCTTGTCGGTATCGATCCAGCACTCGTGGATGGAGGTGGCCCGGATGCGGGCCAGGTCCTTCGGGTCCTTCAGGAGAAACTGGGCGCGCCAGAAGGGATGGTCCATCCACGAGCCGCAGAACTCGTGGAGGTACATGCCCAGTGTGAGGTGTTCGATGTGGATGCGCTTGAGCATGAACGTGGCCAGAAAAGTGCGCCGTGATGGGGCGTAAGCAATGGTAACCATGGTAGCCTTTTTGACATTCCCTCCACCTGCCCATGCCCACTGCCGCACCCCGCAAATCCCCCAAGGCCACGGCATCGCCGGGCGGTGCACCCGCCCCCACAGCCAAAGGTGGTGCCTCGGTGGCGCACAAGGCGCTGCAAAAGCTGGGGCTCCAACGTGACATCGACCTTGCCCTGCACCTGCCCCTGCGCTACGAGGATGAAACCCGCATCACCCCGCTGGCCAACGCGCGCGACGGGCAGATGGTGCAGATCGAAGCCACAGTGACGGCGAGCGAGATTCAGCTGCGCCCGCGCCGCCAGCTGCTGGTGCAGGTGGAGGACGACACCGGCAGCTGTGAGCTGCGCTTTTTCAGCTTCTACCCCTCACACCAGAAGACCCTGGCCGTGGGCGCGCGCCTGCGCATCCGGGGTGAGATCAAGGGCGGCTTCTGGGGGCGGCAGATGATGCACCCGGCGTTTCGCGTGGCGGGCGGCGAGCTGCCTGCGGCGCTCACGCCGGTGTACCCCACCACCGCCGGCCTGCCCCAGCCCTATCTGCGCCGTGCCGTGGTCGGCGCGCTGACGCGGGTGGACTTGTCAGACACCTTGCCACCCGGTGCCGAGCCGCCGGTGACCCGGATTTATGGCCAAAATGGCCTCCAGCGCTTGTTCAGTCTGCGCGAAGCGCTCACATTTTTGCACCATCCCACGCCGGATGTGGCGCTGTCCACGCTGGAGGACCACAGCCACCCCGCCTGGCAGCGCCTGAAAGCCGAGGAGCTGCTGGCCCAGCAGCTGTCGCAGCAGCAGTCGCGCCGCGCACGCGACATGCTGCGTGCGCCCGTATTGCGCGCCCAAAAAGCCGCCGACGGTGCCTTGCCGCTGCATGAGCAACTGCTGGCCGTGCTGCCCTTCAGCCTCACCAGCGCCCAGCGCCGCGTGGGCGAAGAAATTGCCGCCGACCTGGCCCGCCAGGTGCCCATGCACCGGCTGCTGCAGGGCGATGTGGGCTCGGGCAAAACCGTGGTGTCTGCCCTGGCCGCCTGCCTGGCCATGGACGCGGGCTGGCAGTGCGCGCTGATGGCCCCCACCGAAATCCTGGCCGAGCAGCACTTCGCCAAGATGATCGGCTGGCTCGAACCTCTGCTGGCCGCGCGCGGCCGCAGGGTGGCCTGGCTGGTGGGCGGGCAAAAGAAGAAAGACCGCACCGCCATGCTGGCGCTGGTGGCCAGCGGCGAGGCCGCCCTGGTGGTGGGCACCCACGCCGTGATCCAGGAGCAGGTGCAGTTCAAGAACCTGGCGCTGGCCATCATCGACGAGCAGCACCGCTTTGGTGTGGCGCAGCGGCTGGCCTTGCGCAAGAAGCTGGCCGACCATGGGCAAGAGCCGCACATGCTGATGATGAGCGCCACACCCATCCCGCGCACGCTGGCCATGAGCTACTACGCCGACCTCGATGTGTCGGTCATCGACGAGCTGCCCCCCGGCCGTACCCCCATCGTCACCAAGCTCATTGCCGACAGCCGCAAGGACGAGGTGATCGAACGCATCGGCGCACAGGTGGAGGCCGGGCGGCAGGTGTACTGGGTGTGCCCGCTGATCGAAGAGAGCGAGGCGCTGGACCTGAGTAACGCCACGGCTACCCACGCCGACCTGAGCGAGGCCTTGCCGGGCGTGATGGTCGGCCTGCTGCACTCGCGCATGCCCACGGCCGAAAAAAAGGCGGTGATGGCGCTGTTCACCAGTGGCCAGATGGGCGTGCTGGTCAGCACCACCGTGATCGAAGTGGGGGTGGACGTGCCCAATGCATCCCTCATGGTCATCGAGCATGCCGAGCGTTTTGGCCTCTCGCAGCTGCACCAGCTGCGCGGCCGGGTGGGGCGGGGCGCGGCAGCATCGGCCTGCGTGCTGCTGTACGCCACCAACGACAGCGGCCGCGTGGGCGAAACCGCCAAGGAGCGCCTCAAGGCCATGGCCGAAACCAACGACGGCTTCGAGATCGCCCGGCGCGACCTGGAGATCCGCGGCCCCGGCGAGTTTCTGGGCGCCCGCCAGTCGGGCGACGCGCTGCTGCGGTTTGCCGACCTGGCGACCGACACGCACCTGCTCGAATGGGCGCGCGAACTGGCCCCGCAGATGCTGGACCGCCACCCCGATTTGGCTGCGAAGCACGTGGCGCGCTGGTTGGGTGGAAAATCCGACTATCTCAAGGCATAACACCATGACCCTCACCGAACTCAAGTACATCGTTGCGGTGGCCCGCGAGAAGCACTTCGGCCATGCGGCCGACGCCTGCTACGTGTCGCAACCCACGCTCTCGGTGGCCATCAAGAAGCTGGAAGAAGAGCTGGATGTGAAGCTGTTCGAGCGCAGCGCGGGCGAGGTCACGGTCACGCCGCTGGGCGAAGAGATCGTGCGCCAGGCGCAGAGCGTGCTGGAGCAGGCAGCGGCCATCAAGGAGATCGCCAAGCGCGGCAAGGACCCGCTGGCCGGCCCGCTCACGCTGGGCGTGATCTACACCATTGGCCCGTACCTGCTGCCCGAGCTGGTGCGCCAGGCGATTGGCCGCTCGCCCCAGATGCCGCTGATGCTGCAGGAGAACTTCACGGTCAAGCTGCTGGAGATGCTGCGCACCGGCGAGATTGACTGCGCCATCCTGGCCGAACCTTTTCCCGACACGGGTCTGGCCATGGCGCCCCTGTATGACGAGCCGTTCATGGCGGCGGTGCCCAGCTCGCACCCGCTGGCGGCCAAAAAATCCGTGACGGCTGCCGAGCTCAAGAGTGAAACCATGCTGCTGCTGGGTGCCGGCCACTGTTTTCGCGACCATGTGCTGGAGGTGTGCCCCGAGTTCGCGCGCTTTGCCAGCAATGCCGAGGGCATCCGCAAGTCGTTTGAAGGCTCTTCGCTCGAAACCATCAAGCACATGGTGGCCGCAGGCATGGGCGTGACGCTGGTGCCGCGCCTGTCGGTGCCGCGCGATGCGCTGCTCACCGTGTCGCGCCGCCGCAAGAGCGACGAGACCTACATCCGCTACCTGCCCATCCGCGAGGAAGATGGTGGCCCCCCGCCCATGCGCCGGGTGGTGCTGGCCTGGCGGCGCAGCTTTACCCGCTATGAAGCCATCGCCGCGCTGCGCAACGCCATCTATGCCTGCGAACTGCCGGGCGTCGAGCGATTGTCCTGACGCAGTGCGCGGTGGCCGGTTTACATTCATCCTTCGTCTTTTCTTTTCAGGAGCACGACCATGGCCAAGGCCTCCAAAAACCCCGCAGTTCCTTCCATCAACATCGGCATCAGCGACAAGGACCGCGCTGCCATTGCCCAGGGGCTGTCGCGCCTGCTGGCCGACACCTACACGCTGTACCTCACCACGCACAACTTCCACTGGAACGTGACGGGCCCGATGTTCAACACGCTGCACACCATGTTCATGGCGCAGTACACCGAGCTGTGGAACGCCGTGGACCCGATTGCCGAGCGCATCCGCTCGCTGGGCCACGTGGCACCGGGCTCGTATGCGGAGTTTGGAAAGCTGGCCACCGTGCCCGACGCGCCATCCAGGCCGCCCAAGGCGCTCGACATGGTGCGCGTGCTGGTGGAAGGCCATGAAGCCGTGGCCCGCACCGCGCGCAGCCTGTTCCCGCTGGCCGACAAGGCCAGCGACGAGCCCACCGCCGATCTGCTGACCCAGCGCCTCACAGTGCACGAACAGACCGCGTGGATGCTGCGCTCGCTGCTGGAGGAGTGACCCGCCGCAAGGCGGGGGCTGCAGGGCAGCGCTGAGCCGGCTCTTGCTGCGGTGCGCGCCACCAGGGGCAGTGGTACGGCGTTGCCCGGGCGAAGGGCATGTTGTCCTACAAGGCGCACGGGTGCTTGTGAGCATCATTCGCGTTTGGGCGTGCTGCCCGCTGCCGTTTTTCATGCGGCAGCTAGGGGGTTCGGGCAGGATGCGGGTTCAGTTGCACCGCAATGCCCGCTACAGCCCCTTTTCAGCCGAAGGGCTGGCGGCACGGAGGACACAACGAAATTTCTGATGTATGCGAATCCTGTACGTGGAAGACAACCCGGAGCTGCGCGAAACCATTGGCATGCTCCTGGAGGGCGAAGGCCATGAAGTCGTTTCGTGCGCCAGCGCCGAGGAAGCCCTGGAACTGGATGCGCAACAAGCTTTCGACCTGCTGGTGTCTGACGTGAGCCTGCCTGGCCTGTCCGGCACCGACCTCGCCCGCAGGCTGCTGGAAGGCGACCCCCTGCGCTGGGTGGTGCTGTGCTCCGGCTACGACCTCGGGATGTATCCCGCCGCCTGGGGGCCCAACGTGCGCACCCTGCTCAAGCCTTTTGATCTGGAGGAGCTGGAGCAGCTCCTGGGCTCCATCAACGATGCGGTGGCACCACCCGCCGCCGGAGCCTGACCCGGCCCGTCAGGTTTGCGACCACTTCTCGGTCGGTGGTGACTCGCGGGGCAATTCCACCGAAAAGCAGGTGGTGCCGTCCTGCGACTGCACCTGGATGCTTCCCCGGTGCGCCCGCACGATCTGGTGGGCAATGAACAATCCCAGCCCCAGCCCCTGATTGCGCCCGGGCGCGCGTTCACCGCCGCGAAACGGGTTGAACAGATGCGGCAGCAGTTCGGGGGCAATGGTGCCACCGTTGGACACGGACACGGTCACCACCTGGGGCCGGGTGCCATCGGCGGTCACCCGCACCGGGCGGTCTGCACTGCCATGGTGCATGGCGTTGCCCACGATGTTGGTGACCACCTGGCACAGGCGCTCGCTGTCCCACACGCCCGCCAGGTTCCCCTGCAGCGTGGATTCGATGGCCCGGTCGGGGAAGCCCGTCTGCACCTCGTCCAGCGTGCGCTGCACGATGGCCTGCATGTCTGCCGCGCCCAGCTGCAGTGCCAGGCCGCCCGCCTGGCGGATGCGCGTCACGTCCAGCAGGTCTTCGATCATCCGGGCCATGCGCTGGCTGCTGCTCAGGACCCGGTCGGCCATGGCGCTGGCCTTTTCGGGGTCGGGCTGGCGCTTGATCACGGTGGCTGCAGCCGTGATGGACATCAGCGGCGTGCGCAGGTCGTGGCTCAGCACGGCCATGAACATTTCATTGACACGCAGCGCCGCCGTGCGCTCCTCCAGCTCCTGCGCCTGCGCCTGCTTGCGCCGCTGCAGCTCGAAGAACACATTGGCCTTGTTCGTGAGCATGTGCGGGTCGATGGGCTTGTACAGAAAATCCACAGCGCCGCTTTCGTAGCCCCGGAACTGCCAGTTCTGCGCGCGAGAACCGGCTGTGATGAAGATCAGCGGGATATGGCGCGTGCGCTCGCTGCCGCGAATGAGCTCGGCCAGCTCGAACCCGTTCATCTCGGGCATCTGAACGTCCAGCAGGGCGAGCGCAATATCCGTGTGCGTGAGCAACAGCTCCAGCGCCTCGGGCCCGGATTGCGCCTTGAGGATCTCGATGCCGTCGCCCTGCAGCAGAGCCTCCAGTGCGATCAGGTTTTCCGGAATGTCATCGACGAGCAGGCATTTGATGCGGTCGGTGTGTGGCATGGGCTGAACGGGCGGTGGGGAGTGGGGGTGGGGTGGGGCGCGCATCACAGCAGTCCCGTTGCGTGCAGGCGGGCCAGCAGGTCGGCAATGCCCGCGGGTGGCAGAACGTGGTGGGCGGTGTGGCGCGCGAGGGCCGCCTGGGGCATGGTGGGGATCGACGCGCTGGCAGGGTCCTGCACCACAGTGAGGCCACCGGCCGCGCCGATGGCCTCCAGGCCCCGTGCACCATCTTCATTGGCGCCTGAAAGCAAGATGCCGACCAGGCGCTCGCCGTACTGGTCAGCCGCCGATTCGAACAGGACGTCGATGGAGGGGCGCGAGTAATGCAGCGGCGCGTCCAGCGACAGCGCCAGTTGCGGGCCGGCATCGACGAGCAGGTGGTAGTCCGGCGGCGCAAAGTACACGGTGCCCGGCGCGATGTCGTCCTTGTCATGCGCCTCCTGCAGCTGCAGCGCGCACCGGTGGCGGAAGATCTCGGGCAGCAGGCTGCGCCGGTCGCGGGGCAGGTGCATCACCACCAGCACCGGGGTCTTCAGGGTGCCTGGCAGCGCGGGCAGGATGCGCACCAGCGCATCAATGCCGCCCGACGATCCACCCACCACGATGGCGTCGTAGCCCTGGGGGCGCAGCGCAGCGGCTTGCGGCTGTGTGAAGCCCTGCATCACAGGCCCGCCTTCTTGCGGTAGATGCGGTCTTCCAGCACGAAGTCGTCAAACGCATCGGCGTGGGTGGAAAACCGCAGCGACTCCTTGGAGCCGAGCCCCAGAAACCCCCGGTGGCACAGGGCCTCCCGAAACAGCCCCAGGGCGCGGTTCTGCAGGTCGCGGTCGAAGTAGATCAGCACGTTGCGGCACGACACCAGGTGCATTTCTGCAAACACGCTGTCGGTGGCCAGGCTGTGGTCCGAGAACACCATGTGCTCGCGCAGAGACTTGTCAAACACCACCCGCCCGTAGCGCGCGGTGTAGTAGTCGGACAGCGAACCGCGCCCGCCCGAGCGGGTGTGGTTCTCGGTGAAAGCCGCCACCCGCGCCATGTCAAACACACCGGACTCTGCCGCGCGCAGTGCGTGCGGATTGATGTCGGTGGCGTAGATCAGTGTGCGCTCCAGCAGGCCCTCTTCGTGCAACAGGATGGCCAGCGAATACACCTCTTCGCCCGCACTGCAGCCCGCCACCCACACCCGCAGCGACGGGTAGGTGCGCAGCAGCGGCACCACTTCGGTGCGCAGTGCCCTGAAGTAGCTTGGGTCGCGAAACATGTCACTCACCTGCACGGTGAGGTACTCCAGCAGCGCCGGAAATACCGTGGGCTCGTGTAGCACGCGGTCCTGCAGTTGCGACAGCGTCTTGCAGCCGAAATGCAGCAGCGCAGACGCCAGCCGCCGCTTGAGCGACGCCTGGGCATAGCCCCGGAAATCGTAGTGGTAGCGGTGAAAGATCGCGTCGATCAGCAGGCGCTGCTCGATGTCGGCGGTACGCGCTTTGCGGTGCGGCATGGCGGGGCGGGCTTGTTACTTGGGCATCCACACCCGCACCAGCGACAGGAGCTTTTCCACGTCGAGCGGTTTGGGGATGTAGTCGTTGGCGCCCGCGGCCAGGCATTTTTCCTGGTCGTCCTTCATGGCTTTGGCGGTCAGCGCGATGATGGGCAGGCGCCGCCATTCGGGGCGGTTGCGGATCTCGCGCATGGCGGTGTAGCCGTCCATCTCCGGCATCATGATGTCCATCAGCACCAGGTCGATCATGGGGCTGGCCGCGTTGCCGGCCCGGGCCAGCTTGTCCAGCGCCTCGCGCCCGTTGCGCGCAATCTCCACCCGGATGCCCGTGGGCTCCAGGATGCTGGAAAGCGCAAACACGTTGCGCACATCGTCTTCCACCACCAGCACCGTGCGGCCCTCCAGCGCCGATTCGCGGCTGCGCGCGGTCTGCAGCATCTGGCGGTGTTCGTCCGACAGCTCGGACTCCACCTGGTGCAGGAAGAGCGTGACCTCGTCGAGCAGCCGCTCGGGCGAGCGGGCGTCCTTGATGATGATGGACTTGGAGAACTTGCGCAGCTGCTGCTCTTCGTCGCGTGACAGGGCGCGGCCGGTGTACACGATAACGGGCGGAAACGAGACGCCGTCCTGCTCGGTCATCTGCTGCAGCAGTTCGTAGCCACTGAGGTCCGGCAGGTTCAGGTCCATCACCATGCAGTCGAACGTGGCGCTGCGCAGCTGCTCCAGCGCTGCCGCGGCCGTGCCGGCGCCCACGATCTCCACTTCCTCGCTGCTCAGCAGGTGGCGCACGCTTTCGCGCTGGCGCTCATCGTCTTCCACCACCAGCACGCGGTGCAGGCGCTGGGTGAACTTGGCTTCCAGCCGTTTCAGGGCCTGCACCAGCTCGTCGCGTTGCACGGGCTTGAGGGCGTAGCCGATGGCGCCGCGCCCCATGGCCTCCTGCGAGTAGTCGGCCACCGACACCACATGCACCGGGATGTGGCGCGTGGCCGGGTTGCGCTTGAGCTGGTCAAGCACGCCCAGGCCCGAGAAGTCGGGCAGGTTGACGTCCAGCACGATGGCGCTGGGCAGGCTCCGGGCGGCAAACGCCAGCCCGTCGGCCGCGTTGTGCGCCAGATGGCATTCAAAGTCCATCTCCTGGGCCAGGTCGCACAGGATCTGGGCAAAGCGCTTGTCATCTTCGATCACCAGAATGCTGCGTGGCCCGGCGCGGCCCGACGAGGACGCAGCGATGGCGGCCATGGCCGCCCCTGCGCTGCCCGCCGCCTGGGCGGGCGCGGGCGGCATGGGTGCCGCTGCACTCAAGGCTGTGGTGGCGGGCCGTTCCAGCGGGCTTGCACCTGTCTGCCCCCTTGCCGGTGCTTCGGCGGGCTGCGCGGGCTGCCGGGGCACCAGCCGCAGCGGCACCACCAGCGTGAACACACTGCCTGCACCCGGCTCGCTGTGCACCGACAGGGTTCCGCCCAGCAGGTGCGCCAGATCGCGCGAGATCGACAGGCCCAGCCCCGTGCCGCCGTATTTGCGGTGGGTGCTGCCGTCGGCCTGGCGGAAGGCCTCAAAAATCAGCTCCTGCTGGTGGGCCGGGATGCCGATGCCGGTGTCCTTGACCGCGAACGACAGCGTGTCGCCGGGGTTGCGCGACACATGCATCGTCACGGTGCCTGTCTCGGTGAACTTCAGGGCGTTGGACAGCAGGTTCTTGAGCACCTGGCCCAGCCGCAAGGGGTCGGTCTCCAGGGAGGCCGGAACGTCGGGCGCCACGGTGGCGGTCAGCTCCAGGCCCTTTTCCTGGGCCAGCGGGCGCAGGGGGTCGATCAGTGATTGCAGCGCACGGGCGATGTTGACGGGTTCCACCTCCACCGTGGCCTGCCCGGATTCGATCTTGGACAGGTCCAGGATGTCGTTGATCAGCGCCAGCAGGTCGTTGCCCGCCGCGTAGATGGTCTGGGCGTACTTCACCTGGTCGGCGCTGAGGTTGCCGGGTTTGTTGTCGGCCAGCAGCTTGGCCAGGATGAGGGTCGAGTTCAGCGGGGTGCGCAGCTCGTGGCTCATGTTGGCCAGGAACTCGCTCTTGTACTGGCTGGCCAGTTCCAGTTCGCGGGCCTTGTCGGTCATGGCGCTCTGGGCGCGCAGCAGCTGCTCGCGCTGGTGCTCCAGCTGCTGGGTCTGGGTTTCCAGGTTGGCGTTGGTCTGCTCCAGCTGGGTCTGCTGGATCTCCATCTGCGCCTGCGATTCCTGCAGTATGCGGCTTTGCTGCTCCAGCTCTTCGTTGTTGACGCGCAGCTCCTCCTGCTGGGTCTGCAACTCTTCGGACTGGCGCTGCGTTTCTTCCAGAAGGTCTTGCAGGCGGTTGCGGTCGATGCCCGAGCGGATGGCCACGGCCAGCATCTCCGAGGCGCGCTCCAGCAGGGCGCGCTCGGCGTCGCCCACGGGCCGGTAAAAGCCCAGCTCGATGACGGCATACACCTCGCCCCTTTCCACGGCCGGCGCCAGCAGCAGCTCGGTGGGGCTGGCCTGCCCGGTGCTGGAAGACACCGGCAGATAGCCCGGCGGCACATTGCGCACATGCAGCAGCTGGCGCGAGCGGGCGGCCTGCCCCACCAGGCCTTCGTCGGCCAGCAGCTTCTCGGCCAGCCGCTCGCGCGGCAGCGCGTAGCCGCCGAACAGCGAGAAGCCGCCCTCGCTGTGCGCCACATACCCGGCCCCCACGGGCGCCTTGAGGTAGCTGGCCAGGTATTCCAGCGCCAGCTGGCCGATGTCTTCCAGGCGGTGGTCGCCCTGGATGCGCTGGCCCAGGCCGCTGAGCCCCGCCGAAATCCACGTCTGCTGGGACTTGCTGCGGTATTCGCGCGCCGTGACGGCGGCAGACAGGCAGATCAGCACCAGCAGCACGCCCGAGCCGCCGGTGGAATACAGGTTCGAGTTGCTGGCCGCGTTGGCCCACTGCTGGCGCCGCGTGTCCAGTTGCTGGTTCTGCTGCAGGCGCAGGTTTTCGGCCAGCTCGGCCAGGCGCGTCATGGTGCTTTTTCCAGAACCGGTATGCACCAGCCCCATGGCGCCCACCGCGTCGCCGTTCTTGCGCAGCGCGATGGTGTCGCTCATCTCGCGCAGCTTGATTTGCGTGAGCTCGTCCAGCTGCTCCACCATCTGCTTGTGGGTGGGCTCGTCCTCCACGCTTGCCTTGAGCTCCCCGAGGTGCTTGTTGAGCGCGATGACCGCCTGCTCGTACGGCTGCAGGTAGGCCAGGTCGCCCGTCAGCATGTAGCCGCGCTGGCCGCTTTCGGCATCGCGGATGGCCACGTTGAAGAAATTGAGCTGCCGCATGGCCAGGGAGGTGCGGTCCATGGCGCGCACGGCGTCGCTGCGCGTTTCAGCGGAGCGGAAATTGACGATGGCGATGACGAGGGTGGCGAGGGCCGCCACCACAAATCCGACCACCAGCGTGCGGGGAATGGCAAAGCGCGTGGCGGCCTGGGGGCTCGAGGATCGGGGCATGCGTTGCAGTCCGTGGTTTTGGGGGAACGGGGACTTTACCGGGTTTGCGGCGGCCTGGGCGCGACGCCCCGCCAGACCGTGCAGGCGCAGGCGCGCTGGCTGCTACATTCGGTGCGCTCCCGCAGAAGCGGGTCGTTGTCTGCCCGCATTTTTATCTACCTGCATGTCGTCCGTCTCCCTGCGCCACCGCTTCGCCCTGTACCTGGATCTCATCCGCTGGGACCGCCCCGCCGGTTGGCTGGTCTGCCTGTGGCCCACGCTCAGCGCGCTCTGGATTGCGGCCGATGGCTTTCCCGGCTGGCACCTGCTGGTGGTGTTCGTGCTGGGCACCATCCTCATGCGCAGCGCCGGGTGCTGTGTGAACGACGTGGCCGACCGCGACTTTGACAGGCACGTCAAGCGCACTGCGCAGCGCCCGGTCACCACCGGTGCGGTGTCGGTGAAGGAGGCGCTGGGCCTGGGGGCGGTGCTGGCGCTGGTGTCGTTTGGCCTGGTGCTCACCACCAACACCGCCGCCATCGCCTGGTCGGTACCCGCCGTGCTGGTGGCCATTGCCTACCCCTTTACCAAACGCATCATTGCCATGCCGCAGGCGGTGCTGGGCATTGCGTTCAACTTCGGCATCGTGATTGCGTTTGCCGCAGTGCAGGGCAGCGTGCCCGCCGTGGCGTGGTGGATGTGGCTCGGTAACCTGTTCTGGGTGCTGGCCTACGACACCGAATACGCCATGGTGGACCGCGACGATGACCTCAAGATCGGCATCAAGACCTCGGCCATCACGCTGGGGCGGTTCGATGTGGCCGGCATCGTGATTTTCTACCTGCTTTTCATAGGAATCTGGGCTGTAGCGCTTGCCCCATATGCGCTAGGCGCTATATTTTATGTAGCGATGGCCGCCGCGCTGGCCCAGGCCGTTTGGCACTTCACGCTCATCCGCACCCGCACCCGCGAGGGCTGCTTCAAGGCGTTCCGCATCAACCACTGGCTGGGCGCCACGGTGTTTGCGGGCATTGCGGGCAGCTACCTGCTGAGGGCAATACTCTCGAATTGATAGCTGCCTGCGCTTGATGGGTAAGCGCTGGAGGCCAAAAAGGCTTCAATTGCCGAACTCATTGCCCAGTTCGTTGGCGCGTTTTTCTGCTGCGCGCATCGCGGCCTCAAATGCCGCAGCCACGCCGCTGGCCTCCATCGACTGCAGGGCCGCGTAGGTGGTGCCGCCCTTGGAGGTGACGCGCTCGCGCAGCACGGCGGGCGACTCGTCAGAGCGGCGCGCCAGTTCCGACGCGCCCACAAAGGTGCCAACGGCCAGCTGGTGCGCCTGTTGCCCGGTCAGCCCCATGGCCGCGCCCGCGCGGGTCATGGCTTCCAGAAAGTAAAAGACATAGGCCGGGCCGGAGCCCGACAGCGCCGTCACGGCATCGAGCTGCTTTTCCGTCTCCACCCACAGGAACTCGCCCGTGCTGGCCAGGATGGCCTCGACCTGCGTGCGTTCCTGCGCGCTCACCGCCGGGCGGGCATAGATCGCGCTCATGCCCTTGCCCACCAGCGCGGGCGTGTTGGGCATGGTGCGCACAATGCGCTCGCTCCCGAGCCATTGCGCGATGCTGTCCGAACGGATGCCGGCGGCCACGCTCAGGTGCAGCGCCTGCTGGGTGTGTGCCTTGGCCTGCGCGGCGGCGTCCTTGAAGGTTTGGGGCTTGACCGCCCACACCACGATGCTGGCGCGCTGCAGTGCGGGGCCCGCCTCGGGCTGCGCCGTGATTCCAAAGTTCTTGAGCAGTGCCTCGCGCGTGGGGGCGTAGGGCTCGACCACCTCGATCTGGCTGGCCGGATGGCCCTGGCGGATCAGCCCGCCGATGATGGCGCTGGCCATGTTGCCGCCGCCGATGAAGGCGATGGTGGGGAGTGTGGTGTGTGCTGCGGAGGAAGCGGGGGAGGGGGGGGTCATGCTGCGTCAGGCGAGAAAGGGAAAGCCGATGGTAGCGCCGCTACCCCGGCGATTTTCTCCATGGCCTATGCAACTGGCGCGCTAAAAGCCAGGGCTCCCGCGCAAGGGCCGCCAGCATTCCCAAGTAGGGGCGCTGGGAGCGTCCCCCCGCCCGCAACGCGCAGCGATGCGAGAGCGGGGGGAAGGCGCGCAGCGCCTCAGGGGGATGCACTCTATTCAGCTACTGTCTGCCGGACGGCGTGTTCCCAGTTCGCCATCAGCTCCTGCGCACGCGCGCTGCTGAGCGTGGGCACAAAGCGGCGGTCGGCGCGCCACAGGTTCGAGAGTTCATCCGTGCTGCGGTACACGCCGCTCGACAGCCCCGCAAGATAAGCGGCGCCCAGCGCCGTGGTCTCGATGACCGCAGGCCGCACCACCGGGATGCCCAGCAGGTCGGCCTGGAACTGCATCAGCAAATCGTTGATGCAGGCACCGCCGTCCACGCGCAGTTCGCTCACCGGCGCCCCACCGGCGGCCACGGCATCGCGGCTCATGGCCAGCAGCAGGGCGGCGCTCTGGTAGGCAATGCTCTCCAGCGCCGCACGGGCGATGTGGCCCAGCGTAGTGCCGCGTGTGAGGCCGGTGATGGTGCCGCGCGAGTCGGGTTTCCAGTACGGGGCGCCCAGGCCGGTGAAGGCGGGCACCATCATCACGCCGCCCGAGTCGGGCACGCTTTGCGCGAGCGACTCGACCTCGCTGCTGGTGGAGATGGCGCGCAGGCCGTCGCGCAGCCACTGCACCACGGCGCCGCCCACAAAGACGCTGCCTTCCATGGCGAACTCCGGCTGCGCCGTGGCCTGCGCCGCGCTGGTGGTGAGCAGGCCGTTTTGCGAAGTCTGGAACGTGCCGCCCGTGTGCATCAGCATGAAGCAGCCCGTGCCGTAGGTGTTCTTGGCCATGCCCGCCGTGAAGCAGGCCTGGCCGAACAGCGCGCTCTGCTGGTCGCCCGCCACCCCGCCGATGCGGATGCCGTGGCCGAGCAGATCGGCCGCGATGTCGCCAAAGTGGGCGCTGGACGGCAGCACCTCGGGCATCAGCGCCTTGGGAATGCGCAGCAGCGCCAGCAGCTCGTCGTCCCACTGGTTGGTGTGCACATTGAACAGCATGGTGCGCGAGGCGTTGCTCACGTCCGTCACGTGCACTTTGCCGTGGGTGAGCTTCCACATCAGCCAGCTGTCCACCGTGCCAAAGGCGAGCTCGCCGCGCTCGGCGGCATCGCGCGCGCCGGGAACGTGGTCCAGCATCCACTGCAGCTTGGTGCCCGAGAAGTAGGCATCCACCAGCAGGCCGGTCTTGGCCTGGATGGCGGCGGCATGGCCTTGTTCGCGCAGCTGGGCGCAGGCAGGCTCGGCGCGCCGGTCTTGCCACACGATGGCGTGGTGCACGGGCTGGCCGGTGTGGCGGTTCCACAGCACGGTGGTCTCGCGCTGGTTGGTGATGCCCACGGCGCGTACCGCGCTGGCCGCAATGCCTGCCTTGGCCAGCGCATCGCGTGCGGTGGCCAGCTGGGTGCGCCAGATCTCCAGCGGGTCGTGCTCCACCCAGCCGGGCTGGGGGTAGATCTGTGGCAGCTCCAGCTGGGCCTGCGCCACGATGTGGCCGCCTTCGTCAAAAACGATGCTGCGGGAGCTGGAGGTGCCTTGGTCGAGTGCGAGCAGGTAGGTCATAGAAGAAAGGGTATGTCAGGCGATGCGGTTGGGCCCTGATTCGGACGGCCGGCCAATGAAAGCGCGCAGCCGAGGCCAGCGGCCGCCGCGCAAGGGCCGCCCCGCCGCGCTGGCGGCGTCCCCCTTCCCGAATTGCATCGCAATTCGAGAGAAGGGGGAAGGCGCAAAGCGCCTCAGGGGGTTGTCCTCGGTCATGCGGCGACAGTGCAGATCACCTCGGCATCCTGCAGCAGCGCTGGAAACGGCTCTGGCGGCGGCGCGTCGGTGAAGAGGCGATCGATCTGCGCCAGTGTGGCCAGCTGCACCATGGCCGGCCTGTTGAACTTGCTGTGGTCAGCCGCAAGCCACACCTCGCGCGCGTGCTCGATGATGGTTTGCGCCACCTTCACTTCGCGGTAGTCGAAGTCGCGCAGCGAGCCATCGGGTTCGATGCCCGAGATGCCGATGAGCGCGATGTCCACCCTGAACTGGCGGATGAAGTCCACCGCCGCCTCGCCCACGATGCCGCGGTCGCGGGCGCGTACCACGCCGCCGGCCACGATCACCTCGCAGTCGGGGTTGCCGCACAAGATGGCGGCCACGTTCAGGTTGTTGGTGATCACGCGCAGGCCCCGGTGGTGCAGCAGGGCCTTGGCAATGGCCTCGGTGGTGGTGCCGATGTTGAGGATCAGCGAGCAGCCATTGGGCACCTGCTGCGCCACGGCGCGTGCAATGCGCGCCTTGCCTTCGGCGTGCAGGGTTTCGCGCTGGGTGTGCGCCAGGTTTTCCACCGTGGAGCTGTGCACGCGCACGCCGCCATGAAAGCGCGTGAGCAGGCCCGACTCTGCCAGGCGCTGCACGTCACGGCGCACGGTCTGCAGCGTCACGCCCAGGGTGTCTGCCAGTTGCTCCACCGTGGCGGATTTGCGCGCGCGGACTTCTTCAAGAAGCAGCAGTTGTCGGGGATTCGTATTCACGCGTATTAATTGGCTAGGGGGTACAGCGACTTTAAATCGAACAAAAAAGAACTTGTTAAGGGTAAACCTTGATTCAATACGATCAAAAAAGAACAAAAATGAACGAAATCGAAAAGAGAGTGGCAACCGTGTTTGCCGGGGGCGGAACTCCGTTCATAAGGCCTTCGGGCGACAAAGAAAGGCAAGCGTGATGCAGCTGGCATTGGACAGCATCAGCAAGAGGGTGGGGGCGCAGACCTGGCTGTATGACATGAGCCTGGCGCTCCAGGGCGGCGCCGTCACGGTGCTGCTGGGGGCCACGCAGGCGGGCAAGACCAGCCTGATGCGCATCATGGCCGGGCTGGATGCGCCCACGTCGGGCACCGTCAAGGTCGATGGCGTGGATGTGACCGGCATGCCTGTGCGCGAGCGCAATGTGGCCATGGTGTACCAGCAGTTCATCAACTACCCATCGATGAAGGTGGCTGCCAACATCGCGTCGCCCCTGAAGCTGCGCGGCGAAAAGAACATCGACGCCCGGGTGCGCGAGATTGCCAGCCGTTTGCACATCGACATGTTTCTGGACCGCTATCCGGCGGAACTCTCTGGCGGGCAGCAGCAGCGCGTGGCGCTGGCCCGCGCCCTGGCCAAGGGTGCGCCGCTGATGCTGCTGGACGAACCCCTGGTGAATCTGGACTACAAGCTGCGCGAAGAACTGCGCGAAGAGCTGACCCAGCTGTTTGCTGCGGGCCACTCCACCGTGGTGTATGCCACCACCGAGCCGGGCGAGGCCCTGCTGCTGGGCGGCTACACCGCTGTGCTCGACGAAGGCCAGTTGCTGCAATACGGCCCCACGGCCGAGGTGTTCCATGCGCCCAATTCACTGCGCGTGGCGCGGGCTTTCAGCGACCCGCCGATGAACCTCATCGCCGCGTCTGCCGCCCCGGGCGGCGTGCGCCTGGAGGGTGGTGCGGAGCTGGCCCTGCATCTGCCGCAAGGTGTGGCCACTGCGGCCGGGCTCACGGTGGGTGTGCGCGCCAGTGCGTTGCGCGTGGCGGCCCGCCCGGGCGACATCAGCGTGGCTGGAGTGGTAGAGCTGGCCGAAATTTCGGGCTCCGACACCTTTGTGCACGCGGCCACGCCCTGGGGCGACCTGGTGGCGCAGCTGACCGGCGTGCACTACTTTGAACTGGGCACGCCCATCACGCTGCACCTGGACCCGGCGCAGGCCTATGTGTTTGGCGCGGATGGCCGACTGGCCTGGGCGCCCGCGCGGCCCGTCACTGCACAAGGAGGGCGCTGACATGGCCCGCATCAGTCTGGACCTGGCGCATTCGTACAAGCCCAACCCGCAGCAGGACAGCGACTACGCGCTGCTGCCCCTGAAGATGGAGTTCGAGGATGGCGGCGCCTATGCGCTGCTCGGGCCCTCGGGCTGCGGCAAGACGACCATGCTCAACATCATGTCGGGCCTGCTGGTGCCGTCGCACGGCAAGGTGCTGTTCGATGGCCGCGACGTGACGCGTGCCAGCCCGCAGGAGCGCAACATTGCGCAGGTGTTTCAGTTCCCCGTGATCTACGACACCATGACGGTGGCCGAGAACCTGGCGTTCCCGCTGAAGAACCGCAAGGTGCCCGAAGCGCAGATCAAGGAACGCGTGGGCGTGATTGCCGAGATGCTGGAGATGAGCCACCAGCTCAATCTGCGTGCGGCGGGCCTGTCGGCCGACCAGAAGCAGAAGATATCGCTGGGCCGGGGCCTAGTGCGTTCCGACGTGGCGGCCGTGCTGTTCGACGAGCCGCTCACGGTGATCGACCCGCACCTCAAGTGGCAACTGCGGCGCAAGCTCAAGCAGATCCACCACGAGCTCAAGCTCACGCTGATTTATGTGACGCACGACCAGGTGGAGGCCCTGACCTTTGCCGACCAGGTGGTGGTGATGACGCGCGGTCGCGCTGTGCAGGTAGGTTCGGCCGATGCGCTGTTCGAGCGGCCTGCGCACGTGTTTGTGGGCCACTTCATCGGATCCCCGGGTATGAACTTCCTGCCGGCACAGTCTGAGGGAGCCACCCTGTCGGTGGCGGGGCAGCGGCTGGCGCAACCGGCTGGGCGGAGCTTGCCTGGCGGAGCGCTCCAGGTGGGCATACGGCCCGAATACCTGGCGCTGGCGCAGCCCGAACAGGCAGGTGCACTGCCTTGCACGGTGGCGCAGGTGCAGGACATCGGCACCTACCTCATGCTGACCGCCAAGGTGGGTGAGCACACGCTCAAGGCGCGGTTCAGCCCTGAAACGCGGCTCCCGTCGGCGGGGGATGCGGTGTGGCTGCAGGTGCTCGGTGAGCACACCTGCTTCTATCAAAACGAGGAGCTCCTGGCGTGATGGACTACCCCCTGAGCCGCTCCGCGGCTTCCCCCCGGAAGGGGGACGACGCCCTTTGCTGCGGGGCGGCCCTTGCTGGGCGTCTCCGCGATGCCACCATGCTTGGTGCAGATGCCGTCGGTGAATCGCCACTTTGTGGAGAACGAACATGAGTTCGACAACGAAACCGGTGAACCAGAAGGCGTGGTTCCTGATCCTGCCGGTCATCATCTGCGTGGCCTTCTCGGCCATCGTGCCGCTGATGACGGTGGTCAACTATTCAGTGCAGGACATCATTTCGCCCGATCGCCGGGTGTTTGTCGGCACCGAGTGGTTTGCGGCGGTGATGCGCGACGAGGAACTGCATGCTGCGCTGTGGCGCCAGCTCACCTTCTCGCTGGCCGTGCTGGCGGTGGAGATTCCGCTGGGCATCCTGCTGGCGCTGTCCATGCCCGCGCAGGGCTGGAAGTCGTCCGCCGTGCTGGTGGTGGTGGCGCTGTCGCTGCTGATTCCCTGGAATGTGGTGGGCACCATCTGGCAGATCTATGGCCGTGCCGATATTGGCCTGATGGGCCGCATGCTGCAACAGGCGGGCATCGAGTACAGCTACACCGGCAACGCCACGCAAGCCTGGCTCACGGTGCTGCTGATGGATGTGTGGCACTGGACGCCGCTGGTCGCCTTGCTTGCCTTCGCCGGGCTGCGCTCCATCCCCGATGCGTACTACCAGGCGGCCCGCATCGACGGTGCGAGCAAGTTCGCGGTGTTCCGCTACATCCAGCTGCCCAAGATGCGCGGCGTGCTGATGATTGCGGTGCTGCTGCGCTTCATGGACAGCTTCATGATCTACACCGAGCCCTTTGTGCTCACGGGCGGCGGGCCGGGCAATGCCACCACCTTCCTCAGCCAGTATCTCACCACCAAGGCGGTGGGCCAGTTCGACCTGGGCCCTGCGGCGGCGTTCTCGCTGATCTATTTCTTCATCATCCTGCTGCTGTGCTTCATCCTCTACAACTGGATGCAGCGCGTGGGCACCGCCAGCAACGAAGGGGCCGGCCATGAATGAAAAACGCTTCCACAAGCGGTCGATCTTCCTCGTCGCCTATCTGATCTTTGCCGTGTTGCCCATCTACTGGATGGTCAACATGAGCTTCAAGACCAACGAAGAAATCCTCTCGACCTTCACGTTCTTCCCCCAGCACTTCACGTGGGACAACTACAAGACCATCTTTACCGATGAGTCCTGGTATTCGGGGTACATCAACAGCCTGATCTATGTGGCCATCAACACGGTGATTTCGCTCACCGTGGCGCTGCCCGCGGCCTATGCATTCAGCCGCTACCAGTTCCTCGGCGACAAGCATGTGTTCTTCTGGCTGCTGACCAACCGCATGACGCCGCCGGCCGTGTTCCTGCTGCCGTTCTTCCAGCTTTACACCACGGTGGGGCTGATGGATACGCACATTGCCGTGGCACTGGCGCACCTCTTGTTCAACGTGCCGCTGGCGGTGTGGATTCTGGAAGGTTTCATGAGCGGCATTCCGCGCGAGATCGACGAGACCGCCTACATCGATGGCTACAGCTTTCCGCGATTCTTCATCAAGATTTTTCTGCCCCTCATCAAGGCGGGCGTTGGTGTGGCGGCGTTCTTTTGCTTCATGTTCAGCTGGGTCGAATTGCTGCTGGCGCGCACCCTGACGAGCGTGAACGCCAAGCCCATCGTCGCGACGATGACGCGCACCGTCAGCGCATCCGGCATGGACTGGGCGACCCTGGCTGCAGCTGGGGTGCTGACCATCGTGCCGGGCGCCATCGTGATCTGGTTTGTTCGCCACTACATCGCAAAAGGCTTTGCGATGGGGCGGGTTTGACGCGCAAGGGGAGCAAAAGTATGAATCACACACCTTCTCAGCAGGGCGCGGGACTCCTCCCAGGCCAGCGGCAGCCGTGGAACGGGCTTCGCCCGGCCACCAGCTGCGTCCCCCTGGGGGGAAGCGCCGCAGGCGCTCAGGGGGGAAACGATGTTTGACTGGATGGCCTGGACGTTGCCCGTAGCGGTCTTTTTCATCTGCATCGTGCTGATGCTGATCGGCATGACCGTGTGGGAAATCAAGTCACCCACGGTGATGCGCAAGGGCTTCCTGCCGCTGGCGACGACCCGCGGTGACCGCCTGTTCATCGGCCTGCTGTCGGCGGCCTATGTGAACCTGATTTTTGTGGGCATCAGCGGCAAGCTGGCCCAGTGGCTGAGCCTGGAAAACGATCCGTCAATCTGGATCAGTTTTGTGCTGTCGATGGCGCTGCTGGCGTTCATCCTGCGCAAGGGTTGAAGCCTTTGAACTATCAAGAAGATAGCTGGCATCGCTTGACAGACAAAGAGTTAGAAATGAAATCGATCTGAAGCAAAGCGACAGCAAGCGCTGACAGCTATTGTTTTTGATGATGACAAGCGTCGGCCCGATTTCCCCCGGGGCCGGTGTTCATCCACCAAGGGGGTTCCATCTGAGGAGACAGCAATGAAGATGCAGTTCACGGCGATCGCTTTCGCCGCCGCAACCCTGGCTTTGGGCCAGGCTGCCTGGGCCGGCGAGGCCGAGGCCAAGAAGTGGATCGATAGCGAGTTCCAGCCCTCCACGCTGAGCAAAGACCAGCAAATGGCCGAGATGAAGTGGTTCATCGACGCGGCGAAAAAGCTGCAGGCCAAGGGTGTGAAGGAAATCTCGGTGGTGTCGGAGACCATCACCACCCACGAATACGAATCCAAGACGCTGGCCAAGGCGTTCGAGGAAATCACCGGCATCAAGGTCAAGCACGACCTGATCCAGGAAGGCGACGTCGTCGAGAAGCTGCAGACGTCCATGCAATCGGGCAAGTCGATCTATGACGGCTGGATCTCGGACTCGGACCTGATCGGCACGCATTACCGCTACGGCAAGATGATGAACCTGACCGACTACATGGCAGGCGACGGCAAGGAGTGGACCAATCCCGGCCTGGACATCAAGGATTTCATCGGTACCAAGTTCACCACCGGGCCGGACGGCAAGCTCTACCAGTTGCCCGACCAGCAGTTCGCCAACCTGTACTGGTTCCGCGCCGACCTGTTTGACCGCAAGGACCTCAAGGACAAGTTCAAGGCCAAATACGGCTACGACCTGGGTGTGCCGCTCAACTGGAGCGCGTATGAAGACATCGCCGAGTTCTTCACCAACGATGTCAAGCAGATCGACGGCAAGCCCATCTATGGCCACATGGACTACGGCAAGAAGGATCCGTCGCTGGGCTGGCGCTTCACCGATGCCTGGCTGTCTATGGCCGGCACGGCCGACATCGGCGCGCCCAATGGGCTGCCGATCGATGAATGGGGCATCCGCGTGGCGGACGACAAATGCACCCCCGTGGGCGCGTCGGTGGCCCGCGGTGGCGCCACCAATTCCCCGGCTGCCGTCTATGCACTGACCAAGTACGTGGACTGGATGAAGAAATACGCGCCCAAGGAAGCCACGGGCATGACCTTCGGCGAAGCCGGCCCCGTGCCTGCCCAGGGCCAGATCGCGCAGCAGATCTTCTGGTACACGGCCTTCACCGCCGACATGGTCAAGCCCGGCCTGCCCGTGGTGAATGCTGACGGCACGCCCAAGTGGCGCATGGCGCCTGGCCCGAACGGCCCCTACTGGAAGCAGGGCATGCAAAACGGCTACCAGGACGTGGGTTCGTGGTCGTTCTTCAAGGGCCATGACGCCAACAAGACGGCTGCCGCCTGGCTGTATGCGCAGTTCGTGACGGCCAAGACCACGTCGCTCAAGAAGACGCTGGTGGGCCTGACCCCCATCCGCGAGAGCGATATCCAGTCCAAGGCCATGACCGATGCCGCACCCAAGCTGGGCGGTCTGGTCGAGTTCTACCGCAGCCCCGCCCGCGTGGCATGGTCGCCCACGGGCACCAACGTGCCCGACTACCCCAAGCTGGCCCAGCTGTGGTGGAAGAACGTGGCCCAGGCTGTGACGGGCGAAAAGACCCCGCAAGGTGCCATGGACACGCTGGCCGACGAGATGGACCAGGTGATGGCCCGCCTGGAACGCGCTGGCATGAGCCACTGCGCGCCCAAGCTCAACAAGAAGGAAGATCCCAAGAAGTGGCTGTCGGACAAACAGGCCCCCTGGGCCAAGCTGGCCAACGAAAAGCCCAAGGGCGAAACCATTGCCTACGACAAGCTGCTGCAGGCATGGAAGGACGGCAAGGCCCGCTGATAACGCTCTGACTGTTGCGTTGTGACAGTGCTTGATGGCAGCCCGGACCCACAAGGTCTCTGGCTGCCTTTTTCGCTCCAGTTCGTGCGCGGCTCTGTCGGCCGCGGGCGGATTTCACCCCGGAAACGTCAACAATTTAAGGGTAAACCCTTAAATTTTGGTCCCGTCCATGGACAATCCCTCCCATGACCACTCCTTCTGCTCCCCTGCCCACCCGGCGCGCCGACCTTCTCGCACGGCTTGCCCAGCCCCACCAATATGACCTGGCAGTGATCGGCGGAGGGGCGACCGGTCTGGGGGTGGCGCTGGACGCGGCTGCGCGGGGATTCAGTGTGGTTCTGGTGGATTCGCACGACTTTGCCAAGGGCACCTCGTCCCGCGCGACCAAGCTGGTGCACGGTGGTGTTCGCTACCTCGCCCAGGGCAACATCGCGCTGGTGCGCGAAGCGTTGCACGAGCGCACCACGCTGCTGAACAACGCGCCCCACCTGGCCCAGCCCCTGCCGTTTGTGATGCCGTCGTACCACTTCTGGGAGACGCCGTTTTACGGTATCGGGCTCAAGATGTACGACGCGCTGGCGGGCAAGGCCGGGCTGGGTGCTACGGAGTTCCTGGGGCGCGCGCGCACGCTGGAGTGCCTGCCAACGGCACGTGCTGAAGGCCTCAAGGGGGGCGTCAAATACTGGGACGGGCAGTTTGACGATGCCCGCCTGGCGCTGGCCCTGGCACGCACGGCCGCCAGCCTGGGGGCCCTGGTCGTCAATTACTGCGCCGCCACGGCGCTGGTGCATGAGGGCGGGAAAGTCGCCGGTTTTGTGTGTGAGGACACCGACAGCGGCCAGCAATTCACCGTGCGCGCCCGCACAGTGGTCAATGCCACAGGCGTTTGGGTAGACACCCTGCGCCAGATGGACGGCGAGGCCATCGGCCGGCCCGTCAAGCCCATCGTGGCGCCGAGTCAGGGTGTTCATATCGTGGTGGACCGCGAATTTCTGCCGTCTGACCACGCTTTGATGGTGCCCAAAACGGCGGACGGGCGCGTTCTGTTTGCCGTCCCTTGGTTGGGCAAGCTCATTCTGGGCACCACGGACAGCCCCCGCCAGGACATTGTGAGGGAGCCTCAGCCCTTCAACGAGGAAGTCAAATTCATTCTGGAAGAATCGGCGCGCTACCTCACACGGGCCCCCAGGGTTGAAGACATCCGAAGCATCTGGGTGGGCCTGCGTCCTCTGGTGAAGCCCCAGGACGACGACGGTGACAACACCAAGAGCCTCAGCCGCGAGCACACCGTGCTGGCCAGCCGCAGTGGCCTGGTCACGGTGACCGGTGGCAAATGGACCACGTACCGCGCGATGGCCGAGGATGTGTTGCAAAAATGCTTCAGCACCGGGCTTCTTCCTGAGAAACCGGCCGGTGTGACCAACCATCTGCCCTTGATAGGCACCCCGAAAGAGCCGGTAAAGCACCGCATCAGCGACGCGCAGGGTCTGCATTCTTACGGAAGCGAAGCCGCCGCCGTGTTGGGCATTCCCGGGGCGCAGACCGATCTGGGCGGGGGGCTGACGGTTGCCATGGTGCGGTTTGCAGCCCGCTACGAGTACGCCTGCACGGTGGAGGACGTCCTGGCGCGCCGTTCGCGTATGTTGTTCCTGGATGCCCGCAAGGCCATCGCCTTGGCGCCCGCCGTGGCGGATGTTCTGCGGGAAGAACTGGGCGCCGATCCCCGCCTCGATGCGTTTTTGACGTTGGCACAACAGTATTTGCACGTGCCTGCGTGAATGTGGCACGCGGGGCGCTTGACTTTCCAGAACACTTTGGCAATAATCGAGGGCTTCGCGTTTCCTACGTGAAGTTTCTGCCCAGCGGGAAGTGCTGCAAATGGTTTGCGGTGCGGACGACGGGCCCAAGACTGACTGGCTGATCTGCAGCCCTTGAGAAGTTCTCTGGGGCTGTTGTCTTCTGGTGCAAGTTGGGAATATTGAAATGATCCAGACAGAATCTCGGTTAGAGGTTGCCGACAATACCGGCGCCAAGTCCGTCCTTTGCATCAAGGTGCTGGGTGGCTCGAAGCGTCGCTATGCAAGCGTTGGCGACATCATCAAGGTGAGCATCAAAGAAGCCGCTCCACGTGGCCGCGTCAAAAAAGGCGAGGTTTACAGCGCAGTGGTGGTTCGCACGGCGAAGGGTATTCGCCGCGGCGACGGTTCGCTCGTCAAATTCGATGGCAACGCCGCAGTGTTGCTGAATGCAAAGTTGGAGCCCATCGGCACCCGCATCTTTGGACCCGTGACGCGCGAACTGCGTACCGAAAAGTTCATGAAGATCGTGTCCCTGGCTCCTGAAGTTCTCTAAGGACGCGCCATGAACAAGATTCGCAAGGGCGACGAAGTCATCGTGCTGACCGGCCGTGACAAGGGTAAGCGCGGCACGGTGTCGCTGCGCAAGGATGACTCCCACCTCGTCATCGACGGTATCAACCTCGTCAAGAAGCACGCCAAGCCAAACCCCATGAAGGGTACGACCGGCGGCATTATTGAAAAGGCCATGCCGATTCATCAGTCCAACGTGGCCATCTTCAATGCCGCTACCGGCAAGGCTGATCGCGTGGGCATCAAGGTGCAGGCTGACGGCACACGCGTTCGCGTGTTCAAGTCCAGCGGCGCTGAAATCAAGGCGGCCTAAGGGGTAAACATGGCACGACTCCAAGAAATCTACCGCGACAAGATCGCACCCGAACTGACCAAGCAGTTCGGCTATACCTCGCCGATGCAGGTTCCCCGTCTGACCAAGATCACGCTGAACATGGGCGTGAGCGAGGCAGTCTCGGACAAGAAGGTGATGGACAACGCTGTGGCTGACCTGACCAAGATTGCTGGTCAAAAGCCTGTGGTGACCAAGGCCAAGAAAGCCATCGCTGGTTTCAAGATCCGCGAAGGCCAGGCCATTGGTTGCATGGTCACGTTGCGTGGCGTGCAGATGTATGAGTTCCTGGATCGTTTCGTGACCGTGGCTCTGCCCCGCGTCCGTGACTTCCGTGGTATCTCTGGTCGCGCCTTTGACGGCCGTGGCAACTACAACATCGGCGTTAAAGAGCAGATCATCTTCCCTGAAATTGAGTACGACAAGGTCGACGCCCTGCGCGGTCTCAATATCAGCATCACCACGACGGCCAAGTCGGACGAAGAAGCCAAGGCTCTCCTCGCTGGTTTCCGTTTCCCGTTCAAGAACTGAGGCGAAGCATGGCTAAAGTAGCTTTGATCCAGCGCGAACTGAAGCGCGAAAAACTGGCAGCCAAGTACGCAACCAAGTATGCGGAACTGAAGGCAATCGCTGGCGATGCCAAGCGTAGCGACGAAGAGCGTGACGCAGCCCGTCTGGGTCTGCAAAAGCTCCCCCGCAACGCCAACCCTACGCGTCAGCGCAACCGTTGCGAAATCACCGGTCGTCCTCGCGGCACCTTCCGTCAATTCGGTCTGGCTCGCGCCAAGATCCGCGAACTGGCTTTTGCAGGCGACATCCCCGGTGTCACCAAGGCCAGCTGGTAAGCAGGCAGGAGAGATACAACATGAGCATGAGTGATCCCATCGCTGACTTGCTGACCCGCATCCGTAACGCACAGATGGTCGCCAAGGCCACGGTTCTGGTGCCTTCTTCCAAAGTGAAGATCGCCATCGCCCAGGTGCTGAAGGACGAAGGTTACATCGACGGCTTCCAGGTGAAAACCGAAGCCGGCAAGTCGGAACTCGAAATTGCCCTGAAGTACTACGCAGGTCGTCCCGTGATTGAGCGCATCGAGCGTGTCAGCCGCCCCGGACTGCGTGTTTACAAAGGCCGTGATTCCATTCCACAAGTCATGAACGGTCTGGGTGTGGCAATTGTCACGACGCCCAAGGGCGTGATGACTGATCGCAAGGCGCGCGCTACCGGTGTCGGTGGCGAAGTGCTCTGCTACGTGGCCTAACCCGCGGCATTGAGGAGAAACTGAAATGTCCCGAGTAGGAAAAATGCCCGTGACCATCCCCGCAGGTGTGGATGTGTCCGTGAAAAGTGACCAGATCTCTGTCAAGGGCTCTGGTGGCACGCTGTCGCTGTCGCAGAACGCGCTGGTGAAGGTGTCCAGCAACGACGGCAAGCTCAGCTTTGAGCCTGCCAATGATTCCCGCGAAGCCAATGCCATGAGCGGCACGATTCGCCAGTTGGTCAACAACATGGTGGTCGGCGTCAGCAAGGGCTTTGAAAAGAAGCTGAGCCTGGTCGGCGTGGGTTACAAGGCTGCTGCAGCCGGTTCCAAGCTGAACCTGGCTGTCGGTTACTCGCACCCGGTCAACATCGATATGCCCGCTGGCATCACGGTGGCTACCCCTACCCCCACAGAAGTGGTGATCAAGGGTGCCGATCGTCAACGTGTCGGTCAGATCGCTGCTGAGATCCGTGCTGTTCGTCCTCCCGAGCCTTACAAGGGCAAGGGCATCCGTTATTCGGACGAAAAGATCACGATCAAAGAGACCAAGAAGAAATAAGGAGCTGCAACATGTTGACCAAGAAAGAGCAGCGTCTTCGTCGTTCGCGTCAGACCCGCATCCGCATTGCACAGCAAGGCGTGGCCCGTCTCACCGTGAATCGTACGAACCTCCATATCTACGCCAGTGTGATTTCCGGCGACGGCAGCAAGGTGCTGGCAAGCGCATCGACAGCAGAAGCCGACGTGCGCAAGACGCTTGGCGGTTCGGGCAAGGGTGGCAATGCCGCAGCAGCCCAGATCATCGGCAAGCGGATCGCTGAAAAGGCCAAGGCAGCTGGTGTCGAGAAGGTTGCATTCGATCGCGCAGGCTTCGCCTACCACGGTCGCGTCAAGGCCCTGGCCGACGCAGCCCGTGAAGCTGGCCTGCAGTTCTAAGCGGAGCGGAATACAAAATGGCTAAATTTCAACCCAAAGTGCAGAACGAAGGTCAAGACGACGGCCTGCGCGAAAAAATGATCGCGGTCAACCGCGTGACCAAAGTCGTGAAGGGTGGCCGTATTCTCGGTTTTGCCGCACTGACGGTGGTTGGTGACGGTGACGGCCGCGTAGGCATGGGCAAGGGCAAGTCGAAAGAAGTGCCAGCTGCCGTGCAAAAGGCTATGGAAGAAGCCCGTCGCAACATGGTGAAGGTTTCGTTGAAGAACGGCACCATCCACCACAACGTGACGGGTCACCACGGTGCAGCTGTCGTGATGATGGCGCCGGCTCCAAAGGGTACCGGCATCATTGCTGGCGGCCCCATGCGCGCAGTTTTTGAAGTGTTGGGTGTGACGGACATCGTGGCCAAGAGCCATGGCTCGTCCAACCCCTACAACATGGTGCGTGCCACGTTTGACGCGCTTGTCAATTCGACCACACCGTCGAATGTGGCAGCCAAGCGCGGCAAGACAGTCGAAGACATCTTCGCCTGAACCGGAGCTTGAGAATGACAACGCAACAAACCGTCAAGATTCAACTGGTGCGCAGCCCGATTGGCACCAAGGAATCGCACCGCGCCACCGTCCGTGGCCTGGGTCTGCGCAAGCTCAACAGTGTGAGCGAACTGCAGGACTCGCCCGAAGTGCGAGGCATGATTAACAAGATCAGCTATCTGGTCAAAGTCCTCTGAGAGATAGATCATGGAACTCAATAGCATCAAGCCCGCAGACGGTGCCAAGCATGCCAAGCGCCGTGTAGGCCGTGGTATCGGCTCTGGTCTGGGCAAGACCGCTGGCCGTGGTCACAAGGGTCAGAAGTCGCGTTCGGGTGGTTACCACAAGGTTGGTTTTGAAGGTGGTCAAATGCCTTTGCAACGCCGTTTGCCCAAGCGCGGTTTCAAGTCGCATCTGCTGAAATTCAATGCAGAAGTGACGCTGACCGCCTTGGAGCAACTGGGTCTGGCTGAAGTGGATGTTCTTGCACTCAAGCAAGCTGGCCTGGTGGGTGAGCTGGCCAAGGTGGTCAAGGTCATCAAGAGCGGCTCGCTGACCAAGGCTGTCAAGCTCAATGGCGTGGGCGCTACGGCTGGTGCCAAGGCAGCGATTGAAGCTGCTGGCGGCAGCGTCGCCTGAGTGTGGCTCTGAAGGAAGACATCTGTGGCTACTAGCGCGGCTCAAATTGCAAAGACCGGGAAGTTCGGCGACCTCCGTCGTCGTCTGGTTTTTCTGTTGCTTGCGCTGGTCGTATACCGTATCGGGGCTCATATCCCCGTGCCTGGCATCGATCCAGCCCAACTTCAGCAGCTCTTCAGTGGCCAGCAAGGCGGCATCCTGAACCTGTTCAACATGTTCTCTGGTGGTGCGCTTTCGCGCTTCACGGTTTTCGCTCTGGGGATCATGCCGTACATCTCGGCGTCGATCATCATGCAGTTGATGACCTATGTCGTCCCCACGTTTGAGCAGTTGAAGAAGGAAGGCGAAGCCGGGCGCAGGAAGATCACGCAGTACACTCGTTATGGCACGTTGGGTTTGGCGCTGTTCCAGTCGCTGGGAATCGCCGTGGCGCTGGAAAGCTCCGCTGGTTTGGTGTTGAGCCCAGGTTTCGGGTTCCGCATGACAGCGGTGGTCAGCTTGACGGCTGGCACGATGTTCCTGATGTGGCTGGGCGAGCAAATTACCGAGCGCGGCCTTGGGAATGGTATCTCGATCCTGATTTTCGCTGGTATCGCAGCGGGGTTGCCCAGCTCCATTGGCGGTCTGCTTGAACTGGTGCGTACGGGTGCGATGAGCATCTTGGCTGCGATCTTCATCGTGTTGGTGGTTGCTGCGGTGACCTACTTCGTGGTGTTTGTGGAACGCGGTCAGCGCAAGATTCTCGTGAACTATGCGCGTCGGCAAGTAGGGAACAAGGTCTACGGTGGTCAGTCGTCGCACTTGCCGTTGAAGCTGAACATGGCTGGGGTGATTCCGCCGATCTTCGCCTCGTCCATCATCCTGTTGCCTGCAACAGTCGTGAACTGGTTTAGTGCAGGCGAATCGATGCGTTGGTTGAAGGACATCTCGGGCGCACTGACACCTGGTCAGCCCATCTACGTGATGTTCTATGCTGCCGCGATCATTTTCTTCTGTTTCTTTTACACAGCGTTGGTCTTCAATAGCCGTGAAACTGCAGACAATCTGAAGAAGAGTGGTGCGTTCATCCCTGGCATTCGCCCGGGTGACCAGACGGCCCGTTATATCGACAAGATACTTGTTCGGTTAACACTGGCAGGTGCGGTGTATATCACTTTCGTGTGTCTGCTGCCGGAGTTCCTTATCTTGAAGTACAACGTCCCGTTCTACTTCGGTGGAACGTCTCTGCTGATCATCGTCGTGGTGACGATGGACTTCATGGCCCAGGTTCAGAACTACATGATGTCGCAACAGTACGAATCGCTGCTCAAGAAGGCCAATTTCAAGGGCAATGCCGGCGGGTGATGATGAGGGAGGCGGTATTCGCGATGGCGATGCTGCCGACAAGAATTGGTTTTTGGTTGAGTTGGCGCCCCACGATGTCTCGCGGGCACAAATGTGTGTTCCGTGCGAGCAGCCGGGACGGATGGAAAAGTTTTAGGAGAATGCAATGAGAGTTTCGGCTTCGGTCAAAAAAATCTGCCGCAACTGCAAGATCATCCGCCGCAAGGGTGTGGTGCGC
>NZ_CP152407.1:0-2500 GCF_038958875.1 Acidovorax sp. FHTAMBA | reverse complement strand
CCAGGATGAAGGTGCCGTAACAGGTACTGGAGGTCCGAACCCACTAGTGTTGCAAAACTAGGGGATGAGCTGTGGATAGGGGTGAAAGGCTAAACAAACTTGGAAATAGCTGGTTCTCTCCGAAAACTATTTAGGTAGTGCCTCAAGTATTACCTGCGGGGGTAGAGCACTGTTTAGGCTAGGGGGTCATGGCGACTTACCAAACCTATGCAAACTCCGAATACCGCAGAGTACAGCTTGGGAGACAGAGCACCGGGTGCTAACGTCCGGACTCAAGAGGGAAACAACCCAGACCGCCAGCTAAGGTCCCTAAAATTGGCTAAGTGGGAAACGAAGTGGGAAGGCTAAAACAGTCAGGATGTTGGCTTAGAAGCAGCCATCATTTAAAGAAAGCGTAATAGCTCACTGATCGAGTCGTCCTGCGCGGAAGATGTAACGGGGCTAAGCCAGTTACCGAAGCTGCGGATTTGCAATTTATTGCAAGTGGTAGGAGAGCGTTCTGTAGGCCTGTGAAGGTGTCTGGTAACGGATGCTGGAGGTATCAGAAGTGCGAATGCTGACATGAGTAGCGTTAAAGGGGGTGAAAAGCCCCCTCGCCGTAAGCGCAAGGTTTTCTACGCAACGTTCATCGGCGTAGAGTGAGTCGGCCCCTAAGGCGAGGCAGAGATGCGTAGCTGATGGGAAACAGGTCAATATTCCTGTACCGATCAATAGTGCGATGTGGGGACGGAGAAGGTTAGCTCAGCCAACTGTTGGATATGTTGGTTCAAGCCTGTAGTCGTGCCTGGTAGGCAAATCCGCCGGGCTTAGATGAGGGGTGATAACGAGTCTGCTTGCAGACGAAGTGAGTGATACCCTGCTTCCAGGAAAAGCCACTAAGCTTCAGCTATTGACGACCGTACCGCAAACCGACACTGGTGCGCGAGATGAGTATTCTAAGGCGCTTGAGAGAACTCAGGAGAAGGAACTCGGCAAATTGATACCGTAACTTCGGGAGAAGGTATGCCCCAAGTAGGTGAACTCGTACAGAGGAAGCCCAAAGGGGTTGCAAAAAATCGGTGGCTGCGACTGTTTAATAAAAACACAGCACTCTGCAAACACGAAAGTGGACGTATAGGGTGTGACGCCTGCCCGGTGCTGGAAGATTAAATGATGGGGTGCAAGCTCTTGATTGAAGTCCCAGTAAACGGCGGCCGTAACTATAACGGTCCTAAGGTAGCGAAATTCCTTGTCGGGTAAGTTCCGACCTGCACGAATGGCGTAACGATGGCCACACTGTCTCCTCCTGAGACTCAGCGAAGTTGAAATGTTTGTGATGATGCAATCTCCCCGCGGAAAGACGGAAAGACCCCATGAACCTTTACTGTAGCTTTGTATTGGACTTTGAACAGATCTGTGTAGGATAGGTGGGAGGCTTTGAAGTGAGGACGCTAGTTCTCATGGAGCCAACGTTGAAATACCACCCTGGTGTGTTTGAGGTTCTAACCTAGGTCCATTATCTGGATCGGGGACAGTGCATGGTAGGCAGTTTGACTGGGGCGGTCTCCTCCCAAAGCGTAACGGAGGAGTTCGAAGGTACGCTAGTTACGGTCGGACATCGTGACGATAGTGCAATGGCATAAGCGTGCTTAACTGCGAGACTGACAAGTCGAGCAGATGCGAAAGCAGGACATAGTGATCCGGTGGTTCTGTATGGAAGGGCCATCGCTCAACGGATAAAAGGTACTCTGGGGATAACAGGCTGATACCGCCCAAGAGTTCATATCGACGGCGGTGTTTGGCACCTCGATGTCGGCTCATCTCATCCTGGGGCTGTAGCCGGTCCCAAGGGTATGGCTGTTCGCCATTTAAAGAGGTACGTGAGCTGGGTTTAAAACGTCGTGAGACAGTTTGGTCCCTATCTTCCGTGGGCGCTGCAGATTTGAGGAAGCCTGCTCCTAGTACGAGAGGACCGGAGTGGACACACCTCTGGTGTATCGGTTGTCACGCCAGTGGCATTGCCGAGTAGCTAAGTGTGGAAGAGATAACCGCTGAAAGCATCTAAGCGGGAAACTCGTTTCAAGATGAGATCTGCCGGGGCCTTGAGCCCCCTAAAGAGTCGTTCAAGACCAGGACGTTGATAGGCTGGGTGTGGAAGCGCAGTAATGCGTTAAGCTAACCAGTACTAATTGCTCGTGCGGCTTGACCCTATAACTTTGATAGCCAACACGCTCTCAGCGTGAAGCTCAAAGTCTGTTATGCCAAGTTAGACGCAGTCAAAATACACAAAATCTGATTCCAGACTCTATGAATTCGCCGATCTGCCCAAAAAAGCAGATCAGCAACCCTTTATGCCTGATGACCATAGCAAGTTGGTACCACTCCTTCCCATCCCGAACAGGACAGTGAAACGACTTTGCGCCGATGATAGTGCGGGTTCCCGTGTGAAAGTAGGTCATCGTCAGGCTCTTACAGCCCAAAAAACCCCAGTCAACATCGACTGGGGTTTTTTGCTTTGGGA